>JAUHZH010000059.1 GCA_030426065.1 Gammaproteobacteria bacterium | reverse complement strand
CCGGATGCCAATACTGGGTGCTGAAATGTACCTTGCTTGGGTCAATGTGTGGCCTCTGATTCAAACTGACAATCAAGGGCGTCTCGATGTCGATGTTTTGTAGCATGTTCATGCAATAATTGACGGTACAACGGTCTGTCACATCGGGGTGTCTGTTGACATGCCAACTGGCCCACGCTTTTTTGTTGGCAGGCATCAATGAGGCATCGCTGTGCAAATCAACCTGATTTTCCGTGTATTTGATGTAGCCAAGACCAAATTGCTCAGCATCAGTGGGATCCGCCAACAGGCGCAAGGCTTGATCACTGTGACAAGCAAACACCACTTGCTCAAAGAACTCGACGCCCTCATCAGTGGTGACAAGACAGCCTGACTGACTGCGTTCAACTTGTTTCACTGCGGTTGATTTGCGGATGTTTCCTTTCAGCTGTTTTTCCAATGCTTCAACATAATGTCGAGATCCGCCTGTGATGGTTTTCCACTGCGGCCTGCCATCGATTTGGAGCATGTGGTGGTTGTTCATGAAGTGCAACATGTGCATCAAAGGGAATGCCTGTATGGTTGCAAAATCACCCGACCACAAAGCGCTGACCATTGGCATGATGTGGTGGTCGATGAAGTATTCACCGTAATCAGCGGCTTTGAAATACGCACCGATTGAAACATCTCCACCCTTCAACAACAGTTCAGGTGCCTCAGCATAAAACCGTTTGATGTCATGAATCATGCGGTAAAACTTGGGGTTTAACAGGTTCCTTTTCTGACAAAACAGGCCTTTCAAGTCGCTGGCCTTGTATTCAAGGCCACTGGTCCTGTCGGTCACGGCAAAGCTCATTTCTGTGTCCTCAAAAGCCACCCCATGGCGCGCCAACATGTCACAAAAATTTGGGTAATTCTGTTCGTTAAAAACTATGAAACCGGTGTCCACATCAATCGATTGGCCAGCCACATGGATGGTTTGGGTGTCGGCATGCCCACCCAACCGATCGCTGGCTTCAAATAAAGTGTAATTCACCAATCCGTTGAGGCGGTCTGCGGCCATCAATCCTGAAATGCCGCCGCCAATGATGGCTACGCTCATGCTCGACTCCTGATTCTTTTCTTGTTTAACACCACGGGGTTGGGCTGCTTCAACTCCCAAACCCATCCCAGTTTTGCCATCAATTTCAATGCGCTGTAACTGATGTCAATTTGCCATGTTTTGAAACCTTGCCTGGCCGATCCTGGGTAGCAATGGTGGTTGTTGTGCCACCCTTCGCCCAATGTCAGAACCGCCAACAACCAATGGTTGCGGCTTTCATCACCGGTTTCATAGTCTTGTGTGCCAAACACATGTGACAACGAATTGATGGTGTAGGTCACATGTGACAACAGCACCGTGGCAATGAAATAGCCCCAAACCAACCATTGCAGGCCACTGGTACCTGCGGTTGGGAATACAGCCGCATACACAGAACCCACTGCCCACAACAACAGGGCATAAAGCACTGGGAACAACATGTCATGGCGATCGACCCAGACCAAGAAAGGGTCCTGACTCAAATCTTTCACCTTGGCTTTGTTGGTTTTGAAGTTTTCTTCACGCAAAAACCACAACATGTGGCTGTTCCAAAAACCATGCTTTGGGGCATGGGCATCACCGTCTTGATCGGAGTGGATGTGGTGATGTCGGTGATGGGCCGCCCACCACAGGGGGCCACGTTGCGTTGCCGCAGTTCCAATCACAGCAAAGCTGCGTGCCACCCACTTTTTGGCTTGGAATGACTTGTGAGAGAAGAAGCGGTGAAAAAACGCCGTGATGGCAAACATCCTGATCAAATAAGACATCAACATCACCCAGAACGCGGTCCACGAAAAGCCAACCCAAAGTACCATTAAGCAACCGAGGTGCAACACAATGAAAGGCACGATGCGGCGCCAATCTATGGCTTGTGGGTCTTTGATTTGGCTTTTTTTGGTGGCGTACTCATTGTCAAACCACCGCAATAATAATTTTTTCATGGGCCCATGATATGAAGCGCGCAGTGAAAAACGTGTGAAAAAAACAGGCGGGATTTTTGACGCGCCTTTCACTTGGCTGTGGTTAACATGGCGGTGTTTTCAATCAGAGACTCGCGATGAAAAAAATCATCATTGTCACCATCATCCTGACAACACTGTATGCTTGCACACGCAGCAACCACCTCCAACTCAACCGTTCTGAGCAACGCTATAAATCATTTGTGTCACAAGCTGCGCACAGCGCCCCAGCAGATGCCATTGGACTGTTTGAAACGGTCTTCAAAGATTTCAAGAAAGGAGCCACTGAGGCCAACATCCGCGCACTGTATGCCGATGAAATTTACTTCAATGACACATTCATCATCATTGACAACATCGATGAGCTGGTGACACACATGGTCAAAACTGCAGCGCAGGTGGATGTCACCAAAGTGGACATCCATGAAGTGATCAAAGGCCAGTCAGATTATTACCTGAAATGGACCATGTACATGTCGTTTTCCGTTTTTGGAAAACAAGTGGATTCAGTCTCCATGGGAATGACGCAGTTGCGCTTCAATGACGAAGGTAAAATCACCTTGCACCAAGACTATTGGGACGGCGCTGAAAACTTTTACGAACACCTGCCCGTGCTGGGTTTATTGGTCAAAAAAGTGAAGGCTCAACTATGAAAACCCAACACATTTATTTCTTGATCACCTTCCTGGGCTTGGCTTTCAGTCCCGCCTCCCAGGCCACTTTCAAACCCAATGAGTGTCAAACTGTGGAGTTGAAATGGGGTGGTTGGCTGCCGGTGGCCACGGTCAGTTTGTATGCCCCCACTTGTTCGGGTTTGGCTGACATCAAAGGCGATGAACCCATGGCCTTGCGGTTTGTTTTTCACCGCAAGATTTCTGGCAGCTATTTCGAGAAGCAAGCCAACCAAAGTTTCATCAACAACTTGAATGGATCGCCTCTTGAAGACGCCGCTCGATTGAAAAGCATGGCTCAGAATTTCAACAGCCACTACGTGACCATGCAGCCCAAAGATGAATACTTGATTGCGCGCACTGAAAATAACCATTTGCGTCTATGGAAGAACAAAGACTTACTGGTTGAAAGCACCGAAACGGATTTGTCAGCCCATTATTTCAACATTTGGTTGGGTGAGCAACCTGCCATCCCCAAACTCAAAAAACTGCTCCAAGAAGCCCTGCGCGTTAACTGATGAAATACTTTTCTTTGAACTGAGATTGGTTGTATTTCTCAAACCGCTGAGGGTAAGGCGTCAGGTATTTCTGATTGAGCAAATATTCCACATTGAGCATTTCGGCATAGTGCCTGATCAAAGTGATGGGCACCAACAACTCCACCACACCTTCTTGATAAAGGTTGATCAGATTCAAGATGCTGTGTTTGGTGGCATGGTCGATGTCATTTTTAATGAAGCCCAAAAGGTGCTGCATCACATTGACATGATCTCCAGGGTGGGCACGCTGTTTCAAACAATGCATGAACAGCTCAAAATAGGATTCAGACAACGACTTGATGTCGCCTGAACCTGCACCACCGACCATCCGACCCAGCTCGCGGTAGTGCTTTTCTGAACGCACCTGCAAAAGGAATTTGTAGCGGGTGTGGAATTCGACCAATGATTTGGGTGTTGGGTGGGATTGAACCGATTGCCGCCAAACAGCATGGGCAAAGACACGGGTCAAAAAATTTTCTCTGAGCACAGCGTCGTTGAGGCGACCTGCTTCTTCCATCGGTAAATGGGGGTGCAACTCAGCCACCTTTTTGGCAAAAGCACCTTGGTCTGGATCGGGTCCTGGCATGCCATTTTCATTGTAGACCTTGACCCCAAAAAAACCGCAACTTGGGGATTTTTGCATCCAAATGTAGCCGCTGAGCTCATCCAATGACGATGATTTACTCACCGCCAGATCGGTCAATGGATCGGTGTAATCTTGGCTGTGATCGGTGACATTGCGAACCCTGATTTGGCCACCCATTTCGACCAAACGAATGGGTTCCCTGGGAATGCCCATGCCGATTTCCACTTCAGGACAAATCGGCTTGTACTCGACCCATTCTGACAGTTCTTCGACACAGTATTGTGACCTTTTGTGCGATCCGTTGTAGCGCACATTCTTGCCCAGCAAACAACTGCTGATGCCCACTTTGATGGTGTTGTTTTGACTCATGCCCTGATGATACCACCAGCGCCAGTCAAAAAAACGTCAAAGGGCGCTGTTATTTTTTACTTTTGCCTTTGGGTTTGCGTTTGCCTTTGTTTTTACCGGCGTCTTTCTTTTTGCCTTTGCTTTTGTGTTTGACTGAATCTTTGCGTTTGGCCGATTCTTTTCCTTTGCCCTTACCCTTGGGTGGCACATAAGCCGTGTCATCGCCATTCAATGGCATGATGAAACTTTTGCGTCCACAGACACGGGCTTTTTTCAACAACTGCAGGATTTCATTCGGCATGTCAGCGGGCAAATCAACCGTTGAAACATCGTCATACAAATCAATCTGGCCGATGTATTCTCGGTCTAAATCTGCTTCATTAGCAATCATGCCAACGATGTTGCTGGGTCGAACACCGTGCTTTTTGCCCACGTCCAGTTGATAACGTTCCATGGGGATGTCTGGGTGTGCTTTCAAAGGCTGTGGTTCGGTGTCCACTTCAGCCGATGCACCACGTCGCTTCTGGCGGCTGTGTGGTTCAAAATCATCGGCGCGATCAGTCGCCTTGGCGTGTTTTTCGCCTTTGGTTTCTTTCAACAACAAACCTTTATCACCATAAATCATGTGGGCCAAAGCCGCAGCGATTTGTCCTGATTCAACTTCAGACTGGTGTTGCAATTCCATGATCAGCTGTTGGTACAAATCCAAATCTTTGCTGGCCAGTGTTTCCAAAATTTCTGCTTTGAAACGCTCTTTGCGGTTGTCATTGATGTCTGCCACTGTGGGCATGTCCATCGGCTCAATCGGTTGTTTGGTGGTTTTCTCAATCATGCCCAACAAACGACGTTCACGGCGTGTGATGAACAGTATGGCTTCACCCGAACGACCTGCACGACCCGTGCGACCAATCCGGTGAACGTAAGATTCCGCGTCATAAGGGACGTCGAAATTAATCACATGGCTGATGCGCTCGACATCCAAACCACGCGCCACCACATCGGTCCCAATCAATATGTCGACAGCGCCTGATTTCAATTTGGCCACCAGGCGTTCGCGTTGTTTTTGTACCATGTCACCGTTCAAAGCTTCGGCGGAAAAACCCCGTGCTTGCAGCTTTTCTGCCACTTCTTCGGTGGCCATTTTGGTGCGAACAAAAATGATCACACCATCGGTCTCTTCCATTTCCAAGACACGGGTCAATGCTTCCATTTTTTTGATGCCACTGACCAACCAATAGCGCTGACGGATGTTCTTGGCTGTGGTGGTTTTGGCGGCAATTTTGATGTCCACTTGCTTGTGCAAATGGCTGACGGCGATTTTTTTGACTTCCTTCGGCATGGTGGCCGAAAACAAAGCCACTTGGCGTTCTTTCGGTGTGTGGCTCAAAATCCAGTCCACATCTTCAATGAAGCCCATGCGCAACATCTCATCGGCTTCGTCCAAAACCACGTTTTGCACTTGGTCCAATTTCAATGTTTTGCGGCGCATGTGGTCCATCACACGCCCAGGCGTACCCACCACCACTTGAACACCGCGTTTCAAATGACGCAGCTGGATGTCGTAACTTTGACCACCATATATCGGCAACACATGAAAACCATCCATGTACTTGGCATAGCTCTGAAACGCCTCAGCCACCTGAATGGCCAACTCGCGTGTCGGTGTCAGCACCAACACTTGCACGCCTTTGGCTTTGAGGTCCAAATTAGACAATATGGGCAAGGCAAAAGCCGCTGTTTTTCCGGTCCCCGTTTGCGCTTGGCCCAACACGTCTTTGCCAGCCAAAATGGCAGGTATGCTTTGCTCCTGAATCGGAGAAGGCTGTTCATAGCCGTTTTCTGTGATGGCTTTTAAGATGGGGGCTGACAAGCCCAATTGATCAAAAGTGGGGGTGGACATAATAAGATGGGCGCAGGGCGCTTCGAGAAAAGTGGGCGGATTGTACAGGATGAACCGCCCACTGTCTTGTTTTTACGCCGTTAATCAGACAAATAATAGCTGACTGTGGACACCACACGCACTTTTTTGATGTGTGGGTTGTTTTTGTCGCGATCGGTGATGCTGAATTGACCTTGCGAAGCCTTTTTGATTTTGCCCAACTGACTCAAAGAGTCGGTGGCAAATTTTTCGGCCACTTCGCGGGCTTTGCGCGTTGCTTCTTCAATCATCTCTGGCTTGACTTCATTGAGGCGTGTGAACAGGTATTCGGTCCTTGAATCATAATCATCACCCGCCAGAACAATGCCTTGTTTGCCCAAATCAGACAAACCTGACATCACACCTCGGGTTCTTTCAATGGCATTGGAATAAACCGTGACCGTTAAGTTGGCCGTGAAACGGAAAGGAGCGGCTTGGTTGTTGCCATACTGCTGCGCGGATTTGTCTGTGATGCCAGGAGTGGACACCGAAATTTCACTTTCTTCGATGCCATGATCGGTTAAAAACGATTTGATTTGTGCCGTCTGTGTGTCAATCGATTCATACAAAGCGGTCAGGTCATTGCTGGCGACGTTGAACTTGATCGGCCAGATCACCACATCGGCCACGAATTCACGCTCGGACAAGCCTTTGACCGTCACCGATCGGTCCATTTGTTTGTACTGCAATGCCGCTTGGCCCAATAGATAAGCCATGGCCACCAGACCTGCGGCCAAAAACAAACCGAGGATGAATGCCCCGCCTTTGCCACCTTGTTTGTTCATCATCATGTATTCACCTCAAGTATTCATTTTCACTATATCACATCGTCACCAAAACTTGAATGCTGTCCAATTGCGGCTGGGTTTGGTCAATCGCCTTCGACACTTGTGACAAACCTTGTTCCAAATGCGCCACCTCTTCGGGCCTGACCTGACCATTGTGCTCTGCCAACTGACGCAGCCGATCAATTTCAGCTTGCAACTGCGATTGGGCTTGTTCGGCTGATGCTGCCAACAAATCTGGCATGTGCTCTTTGATCGCAGACTCCGCTTTCAGCATCAGTTGCTTGACCACATTCAACTTCAACTTCATCACTTCCATCGCGGTGTGTCTGGGCACCCTGACTTTGAATTTGTTGACCAGTTTTTCGGTCAATTTTCCACCCACTTGGATCCCAGTTTCAGAAAACAGCAAACGCACCGTTTGACTGGGCAAATAACGAGACAGTTGCATGTCGGCATGACCACTGGCAGCCACCACATAACGACACTCAAAGAACAACAACCCGGGTTTCATGCCTGAACCTTTCAAAGCCGCAAAACAGGTGTTGCCCTTTTCTTCAGATAAAATCATGTCCAACAACTCAGTGACCATCGGGTGTTCCCAAGTCAAATAGTGCATGTTCTCATTGGCCAATGCGATGTCACGGCGGTAAGTCACCGTCATGCCCTCTTCCATCAAGTGGGGAAAATAACCATGTATTTCATCGGTCGGTCTGATGATTTCACTGCCCATGTTGTGTTCTTCATGGTGGACACCAAAAGCATCAAAGGCCTGGTGCATGAAATCGGCCAACACATCGGCTTGTTCGGCTTCACAGGCCGCTTCATAAAGGGCTTCAGCTGCTTCGGGTCGGCATGAGTTGTATTCAAGCAAACGATCGCGGCCTTTTTGCATCGCTTGCAACAATGCTTCACTGCGTTGCTGGCTGGCCTTGATCACGTCATCTGTGTCGCCTTGTTTCAACTGCTCAGCCAATTCAGTGTGTATTTGCTGTGCCGCCGGGTTGGTTTTGGCAAACAGATTCAACCCTTCGTTGTACCACCTGAACCAGCGCTCCTGAGCGGTGTTTTCAAGGTAAGGCACGTGCAAGTGGATGGTGTCACTTTGACCGATTCGATCCAGTCGGCCGATGCGTTGTTCCAACAAATCGGGGTGGTCGGGCAAATCAAAAAACAGCAGGTGTTGGGCAAACTGAAAATTACGCCCTTCCGAACCAATTTCTGAACAAAGCAACAATGGCGTTCCCTGCTCAAAATCAGCGAACCAGGCTGCGGCTTGGTCGCGCTCAATCAAACTCATGCCTTCATGAAATACCGCGGCATGGATGCCATGTTTTTCACGCAAATGATCGGCCAATTGCAAAACCGTCGCCGCATGGTGGGCAATCACCAACAACTTGTGTGGCTTCAATGACTGGGCCTGATTGACCAACCAGTCCACACGTGGATCCGATGCCAACCAATCGTCAACCGCGACTTCCGGTGTCAGCAAGTCTTGACAGTCTGTATAATTTTCAGGACAGGGCAAGGGGTGGGCGTGCAATTCACGTGCAGGGAAGCCACTCACAGACTGTCGCGTGTTGCGATACAACACCCTGCCCGTTCCGTGTTGATCCAACAACTGGTTGACCACGGCCAATTGGCCCGCCTCATCTTGCAAATCTTCGGGATTGACTTCAAGCCATTGGCTCAAGGTTTGCGCCAATGCCTCGGTTTCATCGCCCGCTTCAAAGCCTTCCAACAAACGCTCAACCACATCAGCCACCGGTTCGAACCCCTGCTCTTCTTCCAAGAACGATTCGTAAGAAGCAAAGCGGTGCGGATCCAACAAGCGCAAGCGGGCAAAATGACTCATCCGCCCCAACTGTTCTGGGGTCGCCGTCAACAACAAAACGCCAGGAATCACGGCGGCCAAATGTTCCACCATTTGGTAGGCTTGCACCCCTGTTGACTGGGCTTCTGTTTCGGCTTCGCCCGTTAACTGTTCAGGCCAAATCAAATGGTGCGCCTCATCAACCACCAACAGATCAAAATCAGCCGAAGCCAACTGTTCTTCGCGGGCCGGATTGGCCAACAACATTTCCATCGGCAACAACACCACCTGTGCTGATTCAAACGGGTTGTCCAAACCACTGCTCGACTCAATCTCAACACATTTTTCTTCATCCATGACGGTGACAGGCAGGTTGAAACGACGCAACATCTCAACCATCCAC
>JAUHZH010000058.1 GCA_030426065.1 Gammaproteobacteria bacterium | reverse complement strand
CGGCAAACACCTTGTCCTCATAAAGCCATTGATTTCCATCATGTCTGAAGAGGTAAACGGACCCTGACCTCAAGAAAAAATCATTGAATCCTTGAGGAGCAGCCACTGCAATCACATCAGCTATGATGGACACTTGCGCACCGAACAGGCTTTCGGCAGCTGCGGGGTCGCCGAGTAATTTTTGGCTGAAGAGGTAGTCAGAGCCATCGAAATCAAAAACATAGGCAGCGCCGGTTGTGGCGGCATTGTAGTTGTGTTCCGGTGCACCAACAACCAATAGGTTGCCCAACACATTGACAGCAGCTCCGAACCGATCATCCCCAGAGGGGTCATTGGGAAATAGGGTTTGGTCATGAATCCAATTGTTGTTGACCTTTTCATATATGAACACGGCACCTGAGGAATCTGCATTGGCTGGGTCATCAGGGGCGCCGACAACAATTCGATCCGCACTGATGGCCACGGCTTGGCCGAAATTCGATGCTGAGGCGGGTTGTGGCGATGTCAATGTTGCTGTCTGAACCCAATTGTTGTTGATGAATTCAAAGACATGGGCGGCACCACTGTTGTTCCCGCCTGTGTCGTCATACACATTCCCCACCACTATGAGGTCATCTTTAATGGCGACAGAATGTAACAAGTACGCTTGTGAATTTTGTAGGTCATTGGTGGTATTGAAACTGTTTTCTAGTTGCCAGTTGGATCCATTGTGTTGATAAACCAACACATCACCTTTGTGAGGCATGGTCACAACGGCCCTGTTGTTATCCATGGCCATTTGTGCCCCCAGTTTGGCATTGGTGCCTGAGACGCCAGAAGAAAAATGTTGATCGAATATGATCGGATCTTGAGTGATGGCGGCTTGGACAGACGCACTTAAAAACAATATGAAGCTGATAAAAGTTTTCATGGGTTTGTGTTATATAAAAAATATTGTCTGTTACATTTTAGCACACGTAAATGTATTTTTCGTTAAGATTGGTTTTCCATTGTGTTATATCTTCTGACTTTCTTCTCAGCCCTTCACCCACCTTGGCACGGTTGTTTTTAGGATTGATGTTAATAAAAAGAGCCGTCATTGACTCCCTATGTTATATACAATGTAATGAAATATTGGATTGGATGAATGTAATGAATAAACAAGCCCTCATGTGGTTGATGCTGTTTCTTTTAGCAGCTTGTCAACGTCACATCTATGTATCGGTCAGTGATTCGGTTTCTGTGCCTGAACAGTTTGTTGATGCTTATAACCAAAAAGACACAGCGGCCATGGTTGGGATGGTTGCCGATGATGTGCGTTACATGTTCATCAGTGGCGATCAGTTATTCACTGAAATTAAAGGCAAGGCCAAATTGACGACATACCTGAATGGTTTTTTTGCTAACAGCACGCCATCAACGTCCGAAATATTGATGCACACCCGCAGTGGCGACTTTCATCAAATGATAGAAAAGGCCCACTTTCAAGACAAAAACGGTCAACCCAAATCACAGTGCAGCGCCGTGGTATACCAAACAGAAGATCAAAAAATCAACAACATTTGGTATTTTGATTCGCATGCCTGTCCAGAGTGATCCTTAGGTGCTGGTGGTGTTGTCAGGTCTGAATGAAGCGTTGAATGATCTTTTGGGTGGCCAGGTTTTGGGCCGTTTGAGCCAGCATCAATGGCACATCAAACCCTTCTTTGGTTAAATCTTCTGACCGTGCTTCCAGATACGCTGCCATGATGGGGCCGGTCCATTCGGGATGGAATTGCAGCGCAAAACAATGGTCACCGAATTGATAAGCGTGGTTGGGGTCTTTTTCACTGGATGCCAATAACACACTGCCTTTGGGTGGTGTTGTGACAGATTGCAAATGAGAAACCCACGTTGGAAATGTTGGGTGTTTCATGTCTTGAAACAAAGGGTGATTCAGACCTGCATCGGTGAGGTGGCAATGATCCAACCCCATGTTGCGGCCTTTGGGATTGTATTGGACGGTTCCACCCAACAAGTCCGTCAGCATTTGGTGGCCAAAACAAACACCCAAAGTGGGCACTTGAAGCACCACCTGCTCAAGCCACTTCATGGAGGACAACATCCAGTCTTTGCGTTCTGTGATCATGGCGGCCGAACCGGTGATGATCAGGTGTGAATGCTGTGTTATGGTTTGTTCAATTTGTGGCAGTGCTTGGCCTTTGTGGACGTTGATTGTGGTTGCGGTACAGCCTGCGGCATCCGCAAACCAGTCATTGAAATTACCGTGTGTGCGCGCAGATGACACCGCATCTCCGGTTTGAATGATCAGCAAATTGATCATGTCAATGAACCGAAGGTGGGGCGATGCGGATGGCTTCTTCAAGCGAAGTTTTGCCCTCTTTGAGCAATTGGGCCATGCCTATACGAAGTGGTAACATGCCTTGCTGATAGGCTGCTGCCTGTACTTTTTCAGATGGCGTGTCGGACTTGATCAGCTTGCGGATGTGGCCACGAATGGGCATCATTTCAAAGACACCAGAACGCCCGTGATAGCCAGTGTTGCGGCACTCGTCACAACCGTTGGCTTGATACAATTGAGCAGGAGGAGAAATGTCCCAGGGGTGAACCATAGAAACCCATTTTTCGGCATCGACTTTTTCTTCCTTTTTACAATGTGGACACAACAATCGGACCAGGCGTTGTGCAATCACCCCTGCCAAGGTGCTGCGCAACAAATAATCAGGCACACCCAAGTCAAGCAAACGGTTGATGGCCGATGGGGCGTCGTTGGTGTGGAGCGTAGAAAGTACCAAGTGTCCGGTCAATGAAGCTTGGACCGCCATGGTCGCCGTCTCCAGATCACGAATCTCACCGATCATGATGATGTCGGGGTCTTGTCGCATCAAAGTGCGAACACCGTCTGAAAAGTGCAAATCGATTTTCGAATTAACCTGCATTTGATTCAATAAAGGCACCACCATTTCGATGGGGTCCTCAACAGTGGACACATTGACCTCAGGGGTGGCCAACTGCTTCAATGTGGAATACAAAGTGGTGGTTTTACCCGAACCTGTTGGACCTGTGACCAGTACAATGCCATGAGGGCGATCAATCATTTCTCGCCACATGTCGGCTTCATCCGCCGTGAACCCCAAATCCTGGTAATTAATGACCACCGCGTCGGGATCAAAAATACGCATCACACACTTTTCACCGAAGGTGGTTGGCATGGTCGATACACGGAGCTCAATCTCTCGCTCACCTTCGGACAAAGTCTTGATGCGGCCATCCTGAGGTCGGCGCTTTTCTGCCACATCAATCCTCGAAAGGATTTTGATTCGACTCGTCACTGCCGCCATCACGGCTGGGGGCAGGTCATACACTTGTATCAAGCGGCCATCCACCCTGAAACGAACCAGTCCGGTGTCTCTCTTGGGTTCTAAATGGATGTCACTGGCCCTTTGGTCAAAGGCATATTGCAACAGCCAGTCGACCAATCCGATGACGTGCTGGTCATCGGCATTGATGTCTTTCTTGCTGCCCAGTTTAACCAGTTGTTCCAGGTTCAATACCGGATCCATGGACTTTTTGGCGTGGCGCTTTTTGGCGCTCTGGACCTGCTTATTGACCCCATAAAACTCAAACAACAACCGTTGAATGTCGATGGGGTTGGCGTGTACTCGTTTGACTTTTTGGCGGTGGATTTTGGCCAAATCAGGCATCCATGAAGTGTTCAATGGATTGGCCACAGCAATTGTGATGGTTTTGTCCGTGACTTCAACAGGCAGGATCTGATGCTGCCTGGCATAGGCCTGTGAAATGACCTGAGTGACTTGGTTGACGTTGATTTTTGTCGGGTCAATTTTTAAGTAGTCCAGATCATGAGACTTGGCCACCCAGCGGGTGATGAATTCCAGCGTGATGGGGGTTTGGTTGCGCTGATTGACCAGTTTGTTGTCCACCAAAGCCACATAAGGGTGAACAGAGGCCGATGACACAGTGGCCTTTTCCATCAATTTGACAAAATCTTTTTGACTGATGATGTTGGCCTTCAGCCATTGTTGAGCAATGGTGGCCATGAACGCATTTTTGATGGTGTTTTGTTCAGTCATCGAACAGCCGTTGTAAGTTTTTGTCATTGAGTATTGTAGCGGATTCACCTGCCAGATAACAGCCATCAGCCAATAACAACAAGACGTGCGTACAATGGCTTTGAATCGCTGCCAAATCATGACAGACCATGATCACGGATTGTTGTTCACTCCAGCGTTTGAGCCTTTCGAGCAAGAACTTTTGATACACCATGTCAAGGTGGTTGAGGGGCTCGTCCAACACCAAGTGGGGGCTGTTTTGAGCCAAACAGGTGGCCAATTCAACCTTGCGACGTTCACCACCAGACAGCTGTAACAAAGAACGGTCAGCCAGGTGATGGATGTTGAGTTGATTCAACCATTGATGTGCTTGCTGCCAGTCTGTTTGACGGGGCTGCCAGGCGAATTGTCCCATGGCGACGGCTTGTAACACGGTGAAATCAAGGCAAGGCTCCTGAATCTGAAGCAAATAACTGATCAACTGAGCCCTTTGACGTATCCCAATGGCCTCCATTGGTACATCATTGACAAACACAGCCTGGGTTTTGGTCGGCAGCAGCCCAGTGATTTGGTTCAGCAAAGTGGTTTTACCCAAGCCATTGCGGCCCAACACCCCCCAAAACTGACCTGAGTCAAACCGGACATTGAGGCCTGTGAAAAATTGTTTGCCATCCCTTGCAATGCTGAAATCACGCAACTCAATCAAGGTGTTTTCCGGTTCAGTATCAAGAAAACAGGAACGCCAATCACTGCCGTGAAAATGCCCACAGGCAGTTGCAGGGGGGACAGTACCGTTCTGGATAAAGTGTCAGCTGCCAATAAAAATGCGCCCCCAGCCAATAAACTCAAAGGGATCAAAAGGCGGTGTGTGTTGCCAGCCAATAAGCGCACCATGTGTGGCACCACGAGGCCAACAAAAGCGATGGTTCCGGCCTGCGCCACAGCCACTGATGTCAACAAGGCAGCCAAACCAAACACCCAAAGGTTCAGCTTGGCAGCATCCACCCCTGACTTGATGGCAAACCACTCACCCCGTGCCAAAATGTCCAATGGACGGTGTTTTGAATATAAAATCGCTGCGGCAAACAACAAGACAATGAATTGCCAGGCTTGGTGTTGGGCAAATGACAAATCGCCCATCAGCCAGAACATCATGGATTTCATTTGCTCGGGTGGGGCCATGGCCAGCAACAAACTGATGATGGCAGCGAAACCAAAGGCCAAAACCACACCATTGAGTGTCAACTTAGCCGTTCGAATGTGGCCAAAATAGCTGAGTTTAAGCAACAACAAGGCAGCCAATAAGCTGCCAGCGAAACCTGCCAAGATTTGAATGATGATAGGCAAAGAGCTGGCCAAAAGTATCAAAGACAGTTGAACTGTGGCAGCGCCGCCTGAGACGCCCAACAAATAAGGATCGGCCAAAGGATTTTTGACCATGTTTTGTATCAACAAACCGGCCAAAGACAAACAAGCCCCAACCAACAAAGCGTTCAAAGCCCTTGGCCAGCGCAATTGCCATATGATGTCGTGGTGAGCATGATCCGGCTCCCACATGGCTTGCCAATTGGTGTCTAAAGTGCCCACATTGAGGCTGATCAGGAGCAGCAACAAAACCACCACCGACCAGAACGCTGACCATGGCAGCAGGTTATTGGGTTTCATTGATCAGCGGCTCAAACCCACTGAAAGTACATCGCCTCGAGGGATGGTGATGGTGGCATCACCTGACATGTAACGGGTGGTGACCGTCAACACATCCCCATTGATGGAGACCAGTCGGCCAAAAACCGGACGGCCTCGTTTGGTTTTGATGTTGACCTGTTGGCCAACGGCATCGGCCCAATTGCTCAAATTTTTGGCGCGTCTTTTCTCGCCTCCAATTTGATGGGTGACGGTTCGGATCAGTTCTTTTGGCTTGTTGCGTTCGGCTTCTTCAGCCGCCTTTTTTTCTTGGGCTTCCATTTGGTTGCGCAACAACTCCATGTTCAAGTCGATGTGGTCAATGGCTTTCAAAGCCACTTCAGTGTAGTCGTTTTCACCCAAAGCCAGTTCCAGCTTGGATTTCAGCAGCAAGTCTGCAGCAGGTGCGGCAGCCACTTCTGTGATGTATTTGGGTTCAGACAATTTAATGATGGCATTGATTTCAGTGTCAGCAGCCAAAGTCCTTTGGTACAGATTGTTCAATTTCTCAGGCATGTCCTTGGCGACTTGTGCACGCAGGGATTGCTGCAGCACATTGGCACTTTCGAGTCGGTAGGCCGCGAACGAGTTTCGGTGGGCTTTGGCACACAAATCATTCCTTCGTTTGTTGAAACCTTGGTCGGCATGGTAATAGTATAAGGTTTCTAAAATCACGTCATCAAATGTGATGCGCGGCAAGTCAGATGCCCTTTGTGCGGTTCCAGACCAGGTGGTGAACCAAGCATTGCTGGTGTCAACATTGAAATTAAAGTCAATTTTGAAGGCATCAATTTTCCGGTAAGTGAATTCAACATTGAATGCAAGACCTTGAGGGAAAAGTTGTCTCCATTGGTCCTGGCTGTAATGGCCTTCGTCTTCAGCACAGCCCAGAGCGCCCAAGCCGTTGGCGGCCACGGGCCAAAAGTTATTTACACGAATCGATTGATTGAGGTCGGTGCCATTGCTGTTCAAAGTGATGTCATTGAGAGAAAGGGTCATGACATTGGGCAGATTTGAAGTCAATTCACGAGAGGACTTGAGCAAAACATCCCAAATGTTGGCATGGATCACCATCGAACGAATTTGAAAACCTTGGTTATGACCGTTGGGAATGAATGTCAGGTTGGACAAAGTGATTTTGCCATCCAGTCCGGTGCTGGCACTGGCGTGTTTCCATTCACCCAATGTTGACAGGTGATTCTTGACGCCATCGATGACGTATTTGCTGTTGTCATTGATGCGCCAATAGGGACCAATAAAAAGCAAAGCAATGATGATAAGGGCAATGATTTTGTTGTTATTCATAATTTCATGTCTTGGAATCCGTCACATGACGGGTTCTGCAAATCCACCAAAAGCAGATATTATTATCGTTTGAATTTGTTTCAAAGGCAAATTGACATCAGGGAAATTGCCAACCGCTTCATAATTGTTGAAGAATTCAGGGTGGTCAGGGGGAACCTCTTGATGGCCTGGTTTCAGCTCATAACTGGTGGCATAACGGAATGGCCAAATGTCCAAAATGGGCAATTTGCGAGACAGGGTGGCCAGTGCGCCACTCACGTCACTGAAAAATGGAATCTGTTCTTTGGCTGCCACACGCCAAGCGTTTTTATTCAAGATGTCGCGTTCAATGTCTGCTGACAAAGCAGCTGCAAAAGCTTCACTTTCAATGATGAAACCGGCTTCGGTGTTGAGGTAATCTGACCGCGGGTCGAAATTATGGGAACCTATCATGGCGTATCGGTCATCAACCACAAACGACTTGCTGTGCATGCCAAAACGTGTTTTTTCATCGATCTGCCCGGAAGCGAACATGTCTTGCCAGTCAGCTGGTCGCTTTCTGAACTCATGGATGTTCATGCCCAAACGCTTGAGGTAGTGGCGTTTGTGTTTGAATGAAATGGCATAAACATAATAAGCATCCGTAGATGCCAGGGAGTTAGTTGAAACAATGAATTGGTAGTCTGGGTTTTTCTTGCGCAATTTTTTAAAAATCTTTTTGGCTTTCTTGCTGAACACCAAATAAGGGGTCTGCATCAACAGGCGGTGTTCTGTGTTGCTGATGATTTGGTTGATCTTTTTGGTCAAATGCTCACTGTGTTTGCGGGACTCTTTGTTGAAAGGTTTGTCATGGGTGTCGCTGTAAAACTCGAGCCGGTCAACCACCATCAATTCAGGTATCCACCGGTTTTTGATGCGTTCTGCATCTGTGGCCATCCGCAACATTTTCTCGGTTTTGCTGTCAGGTTCAGCGAGCCAGTCATGGTGCGCCATGTCATCATCCAACAACCGCCGTGACACATCAATCAAGTACTCAGATGGCACCACATGTTCGGAATGCCAGAAATCTTCGAAGGAAGTGACCATTTTTGTCACCTCGGGACCGACTGCCAACACATCCCTGTCTTTGTAGTTGAACTCAGGATCCCAGTCATAATATCGGCTTTGGAAATTCCTACCCCCCACCATGCCATACTGGCCATCAACGATGAACACTTTGTTGTGCATTCGTTTGTTCATGGCTGCCAAGCAGCAAGCCAAGGCACTGAAATAATCAAACGGTGAAGTGTGGGCCTCACCCAATACCGGGTTGTAGACACGGAATGACAGGTTCTGATGTAAGGCGCTGATTTCGGCAACAAAACGGGAATTGCCCATGGAAAACAGCTGGTCAATGATGACCCGCACCTCTACGCCACGCTTGGCTGCTGCCAACAATTCTTTGATCACCAAATGGCCGGCATCGTCGTTGACCCAAATGAAGGTTTGGATGTTGATGCTTTTCTTGGCAGAACGAATCAAATGAAGCCGCAGTGCCAAAGCATCGGCACCGATGTTGAAGATTTGGGCCCTGTTTTTTCCATCCAGCGTACTTTGAAGCCAAATGGATTGGTATGGCGTGGGTGTGGCGCAGCGAGTGACTGGATCATCACAGGTGATGGTGTGGTCTTTTTTGATGTTGATGATGTGCCGGACTTCGGCTTTGGTTTGAGAACTGATTCTGCAACCCGTGATGGCCAATAAGCACAACAACAATCCGATGTTAAAAGTGAATTTCATGCCAACACATTGAGTCTGAATGATTGAAAAGGGTGGTCACTGGCCACCGCGCAGGTGAACCCTTGAATCCAAGGAATCCATTGGATGGTTTGCGGGCAGGCTGATATGGCTTGTGGCAGGTAATGCCACAAGATGCCACCGTCGTATTTGCACCAGGCCTCTTTGGCGCTCCATTGGCGAAAAAAAGCAGTCCGCTGTTGCGCTTCAGTCCAAGTGGCCCATTCAGCACAGTCGGACTTGTGGTAATGGCGTTCGGCAATGGCTTTGAAATTCCTTTCCGGTTTGATGACCTCAATGTCAATGCCAATGGGATCATCGTCAATGGCCAAAGCCAACATGTGGGCAC
>JAUHZH010000057.1 GCA_030426065.1 Gammaproteobacteria bacterium | reverse complement strand
AAAAGAAAATGGCTCAAGGTCAATTAACCGCTTTGGAACTGACCCATCATCATTTGCAAAGGATCAAACGCCATGACGGTCAGTTGAATGCCGTGATAGCCATCAATCCTGATGCCAAGAAAATCGCCAAAGCACTTGACAAAGAACGTAAAAAATCAGGTCCAAGAAGCCCTTTGCACGGTATTCCTGTGTTACTGAAAGACAACATCGAATCCAAAGATGACATGGCCACGACAGCTGGTTCACTGTTTCTCAAGGACAACGTGACCGGTCGGGATGCCCATTTGGTTAAGCAATTGCGTGACGCAGGCGCTGTGATTCTGGGTAAAGTGAACCTGAGCGAATGGGCAGGTTTCAGGGCTTTGGTCAACTCCAGTGGTTGGAGCGGCATCAAAGGACAAACACACAATGCTTATGACTTGAATCGCAACCCATGTGGTTCCAGCTCAGGGTCTGCAGCAGCCATGGCAGCTGGTTTTGCCACCTTAACTGTGGCACAGAGACCAATGGCTCCATCACTTGTCCTGCATCCTTGAATGGCGTGGTTGGTTTGAAGCCAACAGTGGGCTTGGTCAGCAGAACCCATGTGGTGCCATTGGCCAGCAGCCAAGACAGTCCTGGCCCCATCACCAAAAGCATCACCGACGCAGCGCACATGCTGACGGTCATGCAAGGTGTCGATTCGAAAGACCCGGCTTTCGAATCAGTCAAAGGCAACGCCCAAAAAGATTACACGCATCATTTGAAAAAAGATGGTTTGAAAGGAAAGAGGATCGGTATTTTTCAACCGTTGGACAAAATGTCACCTGCCAATCTGGCGCTGTTCAATCAAGCCGTCAGCGACATGAATGCCGCTGGTGCAGAAGTGATTGAGGGTTTGGAGTGGTCAGGTGGAGACCAGTTTCAGCAATTGTCAGTGATGTTGCTGTTGATGGAATTCAAGCATGAATTGAATGCGTATTTGGCAGACTTGCCGAATGCGCTGGCCGGAAAAACATTGGAAGATTTGATTGCATTCAATGTCGCTCACAAAGACAAAGAAATGAAGTATTTTGATCAGCAACTGTTGCAGTTGTCGCAACAACAGGCCGATGTGGAGTCAGAACAGTACCAACAAATCAAAACCCTATTGCAAAGTCAAACCCATGAAAAAGGGATTGATGCTTTGATGGCAGCGCATGACTTGGATGTGATTGTTGCTCCAACGGTGGGACCGGCTTGGATGACCGATTGGATTTATGGCGATAAAAGTGATGGCAATTCTTCCTTTTTGGCTGCCATTGCTGGTTACCCGAACATCACGGTTTCGATGGGAAACATCCATGGCATGCCGGTTGGTTTGTCGATTTTTTCAGGGGCATTTCAAGAAGCCGCCATCATTGAAGTGGCCTATGCCTATGAGCAGTTAACACAACACCGAGTCAATAACGAAAAACATTTGGCTTTCTAAATCACAATCAAGTCTATAAGATGGGTCATTGTGTGCATACAAGCTGTAAAAGTGTGATTTTATAATTCATTATTTCACTTGCTTTGGTTCATTCCTCTTTGCCTTTGTTCTTATTGGTTTAGCAATGGTGGGCAAAAGGCCCGCTGAATTTGACTTTATTTAACATGCATGTTGAATGTATATTATGTGTATGCATGTGTGTATTGCATTTGGTATTGATTAGTTTCATTGCCTGTGTTGAAGTGGTATGCTTGTCTTGAGTTTCATACAGACAAAAAACAATGGCCAAAGGGACGCATGAATACATTGAAGACGAGCGCAATCGCAACATATTGATCAACATCAACGGAGAACTTTTCCCCAGAGATCGCGCCATGGTTTCGGTTTTTGACAGCGGTTTCATTCTCGGAGATGGGGTTTGGGAAGGGTTGCGTCTGCACCAAGGTGTGGTGGTGTTCCTCAAAGATCATCTGCGTCGACTGTACCAAGGCGCCAAAGCTTTGGATATGGACATTGGGTTAACGCCCCAAGCGCTGACTCAAAGGTTGATGGAGACCTTGGAAGCCAATGACATGCATGATGGTGTCCACATCCGCTTGATGGTGACCCGCGGGGTGAAAATGACGCCGTACCAAGACCCTCGTTGTACCATTCCTGGCAGCACCATAGTCATCATCCCCGAATACAAAACACCGTCGCCAAGGAAGATTGAAGGCGGCATCCGCTTGTTCACCACCCACGTCAGGCGTGGTTATCCTGATGTACAAGACCAAAAGATGAATTCACATTCAAAGATCAACTGCATCCAAGCTTGCATCCAGGCGGCCAAGGCCGGTGCCGATGAAGCCTTGATGTTGGATCCGCATGGTTTCGTTGTCACGTGTAACTCAACCCACTTTTTCATGGTGACAGCAGGTGAAGTTTGGACATCCACAGGTGATTTTTGCCTGGGTGGCATCACGCGATCCAAAATCATTCAGTTGTGTCATGACCTCGGTGTTGTGGTGCGTCAAAAGAATTTTTCCTTGTTTGATGTGTATGGGGCAGACGAATGCTTTGTTACGGGGACTTTTGCTGGCATCACACCCGTCAATGAGGTGGACGGGCGGGTGATTGGCACCGGCAGCCGAGACATGATCACTAAGTTACAAGACGGCTACCTGTCTATGATTCACAATGAGGTCAATCCATGATCCGCATCGCCATGTGGTCTGGTCCACGCAACATTTCAACTGCGATGATGCGCGCATGGGAAAACCGCAAGGACACGGTGGTGGTTGATGAACCCTTTTATGGTCCTTACTTGGCCGCAACTGGCAAGCAGCACCCGCATTGGAAAGAGACCATAGAAGCACAAGGTGACAATCATGCCTCCGTGGTTCATTCATTGTGCCATGATCAAAAGCCGGCAGCCATTTTTTACCAAAAACACATGACGCACCACATCCTGCCTGGCATGGATGTGTCATTCATTCGAAATTTTCGCAATGCATTTTTGTTGAGGCACCCCATTGAAGTGTTGTCTTCTTATTTGGAAAAAGAACCCCAAGCCACACCTGAGGATTTGGGATTTCCTCAACAGGTCCAACTGTTTGACTTCATAAAGAAAGAGTTGGGTGTGTCGTCACCAGTGATTGAGTCTAAAGATGTGTTGATTGACCCTGAAGCGACGTTGAGGTGCTTGTGTCAGGCTTTGGATGTGCCATTTGATGAGGCCATGTTGTCATGGCCCAAAGGGCAACGAGACAGTGATGGTGTGTGGGCGGCTCATTGGTACAACCGGGTTGTTGAATCAACGGGTTTTGCGCCTTATCGGGCCAAAGAAAACCGCCTGACTGCGAAACAGAAGGCGGTTGCAGATGCATGTTTACCTTACTATGAAAGTTTGGTGAAGCACAAACTCAAGTGATGAGCCTGAACTGAAAAAAGACTGGGTTCAACTCACAGTTCAGCAAGCAAGGCATCAACGGCTTCACAGGCTTCTTCCATGTGTTCTCCTCCTTGCATTTTTTGGCCAATCTTTTGCGCTTTTTGAGAAAACTCCATCAGTTTGCCCATGTCACCACTGGCCGCAAGCTCTTGAATTTTGACGGTGATTTCTTCCATCTTCTCCTTCAGCACTTCTTCCGAACAGGGTTCGCTGCAAGCACCCAAAAACGAACAAGCCACAACCAGTCCTAATATTTTTTTATTCATTTGTTACTCCCTCAATGTGATTTCTGACACAATGGTCATTTTGAAAATAGGTGTGACTATGATAACAGCTTTTGTGTACCCCATGGTGATTTTGGTTTTGTTGACCTTCGTGGTGTTGTTGGTGATGGGTTATGGCCGTGTCAAGTTCATTGCTTCCGGAGGTGTTCACATCAAAAAATTTCGTTTGATGGAAGGCAAGGCTGAATTGCCGGAGTGGCTTCAAAGGCTGGACAGGAATTTGAGCAATTTGCTGGAAATTCCCGTGTTGTTTTACCTGTGGTGCTTGGTCATGATGGTGTTGCAACCTGCCAGTGACATTTGGGTGACCTTGGCTTGGGTCTATGTTGGTTTGCGTTGTTTACACACGGCCATTCATGTCAGTTACAACAACGTCAACCACCGGTTCCTGGTGTATGTGATTTCCTGTCTTTTGTTGCTCGGGATGTGGTTGGGCTTATTGACGCTTTTGTAACAAGTGATGCATGATCGCTTGTCGCAGCAACACACCAAGCGTGTCAGGCCATGTTTTAAGCATTAAAGGGTACTGACCCCTACACTTAAGCGTACATTACACGACCATTAAACTGACAACGATTACAAATAACTATTATGAAAAAAGTATTAGGACTTTTTTGCATGCTCTGGGTATCTCTTACTTTTGGAGGAGGTCAATTTGCAAGAACAGGAGTTCTCCCTAACAACCCAACCACAGGAACTCCATTAATTATTGGCATCGCCAATACTCTAGCGCCTTGTTTAGGTTCAAGTGACACATACCCAACCTTTTACCATTTGTCAAACTCGAACCACATTACATTTGTGTTTGTGGCGATTGGAGTTAATCCTTGCATTGACATTCCTGGATTTGGATTGCAATACACAACTCCTGCATTACCAGCCGGTGATTACACATTACAAGTTTACATAGTAGGTGGTCCACCCAGCATCCCCACAAACATAAACCATCCTTTAGGAACAGAACTAGGCGATTTAATCCAGTTTTCTGTCTTAGGCCCAATGGCCACGCCAGTTCCTTCAATGAGCTCAATAGGTATCATGTTATTGATTTTTTCTGTGTTTTTATTTGCGTGCTTCAGGTATAGAAAAATCACGTCAATTCAGTGACAACGTCAACCACCGGTTCCTGGTTTATGTGATTTCTTGTTTGTTGTTGCTGAGTATGTGGCTGGGCTTGCTGTCTCCTTTGTGACTTGACCTCAGCGCAGCTGTTCAGTTGCCTTGAGGGTCTTGGGTTAATAAATGATGCATGATCGCTTGTCGCATCAGCACACCGTTTTTGACTTGTTGCCAAATCACAGATTGGGCCCCATCGGCCACCGCTGATTCAATTTCGATGCCGCGATTCATTGGGCCTGGGTGCATGACGATGGCGTCAGATTTTGCCCATTGGATGTTGTTGCTGTTGAGGCCAAAATTCTCATGCCAATGGTTGAGCACTGCTGTGTCAAGGTGCTGGATGCGTTCTTTTTGGATGCGCAACATGACCACCACGTCGGCATCGGTCAGTGCCTGTTCCATCGATTCCGCCACTTGTGCCCGGCTGCTTTCTGGCAGACAAGGTGCCGGTGCGTGAATCCAGGTATTTTGGTTGCCGAGAGTTGCCAAGCCATCAATCAATGAGCCCGCCACACGCGAATGTTTGATGTCACCGATGATGCTGACTTTGAGTGAAGCCAAGTTTGGCTTGTGGCTGCGGATGGTGTACAAATCCAACAACCCTTGGGTGGGGTGTTGGTGTGTGCCATCACCGGCATTGATGATTTTCGCGTCACTGGTCAGCCATTCAGCCATTTGCTCTTGGATGTGGTTTTCATTGTGTCGGACGATGAAAGTATCAACACCCATGGCTTCAAGGGTCAGTAAGGTGTCTTTGAGGGTTTCACCTTTCTGGGTGGAAGAGTGGGCCACATTGAGGGCCGAAAAGTCCATGCCCAACCTTTGGGCTGCCAATTGGAAGGACATCAAAGTTCGGGTCGAGTTTTCAAAGAACAAGCCCATGGCCGTTTTGCCGTGATGCCAAGTCTTGGTTTCAGATACCGGTGTTTTGCTGATGGTGTCAGCCAATTCGAACAGGGCGTTCAATTGATGGGCATCGAGTTGTTTGATGTCGCAAAAATGTTTCATTGTTGGTCTAACCAGGATTGAAGGATGATTTGGGCAGCGACTGCATCCATTTGACGTTTGTCTTTGGCTTTGGCTTGTTGTGTTGCACGCATGTGTTGGAACTGTCTTTCGGCTTCATAAGACGTCAAGCGTTCATCAACGAATGTCACAGGCAGCTGGCTTTGGTGTTGAAGCTTGTTGGCGAAGTTACGGGTTTGGCGGGTGATTTCTTGTTCTTCTCCATCCATGTCCAAGGGCAAACCGATGATCAGTTGGGTGATGCGCCACTCTTTGATGATGGAAAGCAGCTGTTCCATTGTCCCTTTGTTGTTGGTCAGGACTTGTAGGGGGCGCGCTGTTTGGGTCATGGTTTGACCCATGGCCAAACCGATGCGTTTGCTGCCATAGTCAATGCCCAAGGCCACTTCAGGCATGTCCGATGTCGCTGGAAATTTGGTGTGGTTGGATGCCCAATAAACTCAAAGCGTCTTGCCATTTGTCAGAAGAGTCCTGAAAGACGATGTGCTCATTGGCAGGGCACAATAGCCAAGCGTTGTCGGCAATTTCCTGCTCCAATTGTCCTTGGTGCCAGGTGGCACAACCCAAAGCCAGCAGCCATTCGTTAGGCAGCTCTTGATTGGCGATGGCTTGGATGATGTCTTTCGATGTGGTCAGCCTCAATTGAGAAGAAATGCGGATCGAACTGTCAAAAGCATGACCGCTGTTGTGCAAGATAAACCCACATTCGGTATTCACGGGGCCGCCTTCTTGCACTTGTGGAAAATCGCTGGGGTTGTTGTTGTCAATTTTCAGGCTGTTCAACACCTCTTCAAATGCCACTTCACTGGGGTGGTTGATGTTGATGCCCATGGCGCCATTTTCACCGTGGTCACAGACCAAAATCACGGCTTTTTTGAACCGTTCATCTTGCATGTCTGGGGTCGCAATGAGCAATTGATTGATTAAATTCATGGTGCCTATTTTACCTCCAAAGAGGAGGTGGCTCAAAACATTTCACTTGTGGCGGAGCAAATGGCCAGGTAAAAATTGCCAGGTTCTGGTGATGTACAAAATGTCGACCCGTTCTTTGGTTTGAGGCAAAGGATCATAAGGTTGGGCCAATTGCACAATGTGCTTGGCGGCCTCATTCAAAAAACCGTGTGGGGAGGGCCTGATGATCTTGATTTCATGGATGGTGCCGTCTTTTTTGATGCCAACAGACAGCATCACGCTGCCTTTGAAATCTTTTTTCTTGGCTTGTTCTGGGTAATTCAAGTCGCCAGTGCGTTCGATTTTTTTGACCCAATTGCTGATGTATGGTGCATATTCATAAGCTTTTGTGCTGCTGGATATGTACTTGCTTCGAGGCTTCTTGGCATACTGCTCGATTTTTTTGGCCAACTCACTTTCGATTCTGGCCAGGCGCTGTGCGGGTGTTTCTCTTGGGTCATCTTTTCTTTGTTCTTTTTGTTTGGCGTCTTTGGTTTGATTGACCTTTTGAGCGGCAGACTGTTGAACCAAGAGGGGTTCTTGTTGTGATGATTCTTTGGCTTTCTGTTGTTCGGGTGTGTCCTCTTTGAACAGGCCTGTTTCTGTGGGAGAGGTGGCTGATGCCAAGTTTTGAGGGCGAACGTTGTCATCTTGATTGCCACCACCCACTTGATTGTCTTTGGCCAGAAAATCAGCATCCTCTGGAACTTCCACACTGGTTTTCTTGCTCAAGATGACGTCCATGCTGTGAAGGATTTCATCTTCAGCAGGTTCGTAAGTGAATGACACGCCCAATATGACCATGGCCAAGAATAGGCAAGCCAGGGTCAATGTCATCACATTGCGGTCTTTGCTGGATATGGTGTTGTTGTTCATAACCCGTTCAATGCATCAAACAAGTCACCTGCAATGTTGAGACCAAATTCCGCATCCAATTCGCGGATGCAAGTGGGACTGGTGACGTTCACTTCTGTCAAATAATCGCCAATCACGTCAATGCCTGCGAAGTAAATGCCCATGGCTTTGAGCCTCGGGCCAACCAAACGGGCAATGGCCCAATCTCGGTCTGACAATGGCACCCCTTTGCCCGTACCGCCCTTGGCCAAATTGCCTCGAAAGTCGCTGTCTGATGGGATGCGAGCCAATGCATAGGGTACGGCCTCACCGTTGACGATCAAAATGCGTTTGTCACCACTGCTGATTTCAGGGATGAACTTTTGTACCATGGTGGTTCTGCGGTTGTTGTCAGTCACGGTTTCCAAGATGACATTGAGGTTTTTGTCGTTTTTGGATGTTTTGAATATGGAGTGTCCGCCCATGCCATCCATGGGTTTGACGATGACCTCACCCAAGTGGTCAATGGCTTGTTTCAAGTGGGCCGAGTTTCGTGAAATGATGTTTTCAGGCGTCACCTCTGGGAAAGCTTCGGTGAAAAATTTTTCATTGGCATCTCGCAGGGCTTGTGGGTTGTTGATCACACGGGCACCTTGTTGCTTTGCCAAATCCAACACATAGGTGTCCATCACATACTCCATGTCAAAAGGTGGGTCTTTCCTCATGAAAATGAAATCCATGTCGCCCAAGGCCACGGTCTGTGCTTTCAGGAATTGATGATGATCTTGAACCTGATCGGTCAGTGCCAACGTCTTCGTGTGAGCAAAAGCCTGGCCTTGTTGACAAAAAAGGTCATCTTGGGTGATGTAGTGGATTTCATGACCACGTCGCTGTGCTTCCAGCATCATGGCGAAGGTGGAATCTTTTTTTGTGTTGATGGACGCAATGGGGTCCATGATGAATGCGCTTTTGGTCATGGTGTGACTGCCTGTTATTTGACGACACATTATAAGCAGGCGGTTGAATAATTCATAGCGGCCAATGTTGGATTGTGATTCACGCGGCTCCCTGGGTTTTCATTGACTGTCACAACACGGGCTTAAATGTTAAATCCAGTTAATGTTTTTGTTTGACAATTGTTAAAGAAAAGCCTAATTTAAGAAAAGTGAATCAATCAAATGACTTAGATTGGAGAGAAAAAGTGGGGATGAAATGGCTCGGGTGTCATTGAAAAATAAGGATTGCGACGGTGGCAGCTTGCCATGGCGCGACAATAATAAAAGGATGAAATTCCGTTAAAATGCAAATTAGGTTTGTAATCGAGTCGAAAATAGGTTATTTTTCTTGAGAATGACGCACTTAGCAGTGTATTTTAATCAATGTTATGAAAATTAAAATAACGCCGGAATTTCAAATTCACGTGGAGAAATTATGAATTTAGAAGGTTTAAAGGTGATGGTGATAGACGACAGTAAAACCATCCGTCGAACCGCTGAGACATTATTGAAAAAAGAAGGGTGTGATGTCATCACAGTAGACAACGGTTATGAGGCCTTGTCTCAAATTT
>JAUHZH010000438.1 GCA_030426065.1 Gammaproteobacteria bacterium | reverse complement strand
CGCTGAATTGTATGCCCAAGATGACAATCAAGAAAAATTCGTCAAAGACTTTGTCTCTGTGTGGAGCAAAGTGATGCACGCTGATTTGTTTTAAACGTCACATCATTTGCACCAGTCCATCTACAATGGGCTGGTGCGATTTCTTTACTTATCATAGAGACCTTTTTCACATCAGGTTATAATGAATCTTGGTTTTTTTGTGAGTCTGGATCATGACCTTGTGTCCTTATGCTTTGGTGCTGAGCTGCGCCAAATGCCCGATAGTGAAAGTGTGTCCTTTGAAAACGGTGATTGGTGATGCCAAACCCAAAAATGAAAGGGGCGAATCCGAAGCGTCTGATGATGAGGCACCCAAGTCATGATTGCATTTGTCTACCGCTCGAATAAAAAGGAAGGGGCCTATTTATACCTTGCAAGAGGCAAAACACTGGCAGACATTCCTGATGAATTGCGCAAACTGCTGGAACCTTGTGAACAAGTGATGCAATTGAACCTGGCCAAGCGTGACAAGCTGGCTTCAGAGGACATTGAATCGGTGAAAGCCAATTTGGCAGATCAGGGTTATCATCTGCAGATGCCACCCAAAATCACTTCAGGCGTGATTTCATATAAAGAATAAATGGGCATGGTTTGAGGCCATGCCCATTCGCTTGTGCGCTTATTGGGACTCGGCTGCCTTTAATGCTTTTTCGAGTTCTTTTAAAGCCTGTTGTGTTTCTTCATCCATGACTTCAGGGTTCATTTGATCGACCATGTCTTTGAACAGCATGTTGCCAGCATGGTCTTCAAAACAGGCATAAAAATCCCGCACCACGGTCATGTCTGTGATGAATGTGGTGAAGTAATCGTATTGATTGGCTTTGACATAGTCACCAATTTCCGAACGGGCATGACAGGTTTTGACTTGGGGCTCGACCACTGCCAAACAGTCACTCGGCATGCTGGGTTCGTTTTCACAAATGTCAATCAAGTCAAATCGCAAGTCTATGGGGTTTTCCAAAACCAGTTCACCTGAATCTTCATAACGGAAGCAGGCAATGAACTTTTCTTCAATCTGTGGTTTCAGTTGAGCGTATTGCTCATCGGAAATGGTGTCAAAATCGTATTGATCCAATTCACTGTAAGACCAGCAGGCATCGATTTGGTCATCAATGGCATCCTCACATTTTCCATTGCCCATGCAGGCCTCTTCAGGGCTGTATCCGGCAAATGCAGCAGCGGTCATCAGGCCACCAATTTTGAGGAACTTCAATAAGCCAAACTTTTTCAGCAAGAAAAACAAACCGGCCAATCCAGCCAAAATGACGCCGCCGAACTGTTTGATGAAGCCAATTACAGGACTTGTTTTTTCCTCGTTTTCGTCCTCAGTTTCTTTTTTTGGCTCATCGGTGTCTGCCGACTCGCTTTGTTTTCGTTCGATTTTTCCAGCTGGTTTGCTCAAATCGACAAATTCTTGTTTGTGTACTTTGGGTTGGTCTTCCTCTTCCTCTTCCTTGTCAATGGATACGGGTTCTAATTCCCATGCCGGGGTGCTCACTTGAGAAGCCACTTTGACGGGTTCTGGTTCCTTGGCAGGTTCTGGCTCCTCAGGCTGGTGTGTATCAACCGATGAATCTGCGTCTTCACCTTTAGTTTCATCACCCTCTGGGTCAGACATGGGTTCAAGAGACAAGCCGCCAGCAGGTGATTGGGTTGTGTTAACAATGGGTTCCTCTTGTTCAATGTCAGGTGTTTGCGCTTCAGGCTGAGGTGTTGTTTTTTCAGCTTCCGGCGGCTTGGGGCTGGCAGCCTGCTGGGCTGACACGGTGACTCGTTCCAAACGCATGCCCATACCCAGACCTTCCAATGCCGATTTAAGCTTGTATGCTTTGA
>JAUHZH010000437.1 GCA_030426065.1 Gammaproteobacteria bacterium | reverse complement strand
GCAACAACACAGCCTGGCCACACTGTCTGATCGCATGGCCGTCACTGATCGTTACATCCGGCAACTGTTTGATCAACACCTCGGTGTTTCTCCCAAGCAATACGCCCTTTACCAACAATGCCTGCTGGCCAAACAATTGCTTCATCAAAGCGACCTCTCCATTCAAGACATCGCTTTTGCCAGTGGCTTCAACAGCGTGAGGCGATTCAATGACTGCTTCAGCAAAACCATCAAGTTGACACCCAGCCAGGTCAGAAAGACTGATGTAAACTGTGGGACTGGTTTGTCTCTGAAACTGCATTATCGGCCACCTTTTGACTGGGCACGCATGCACGATTTCCTGTCCAACCGGTTGATCAAAGACATGGAATGGTTGGGTGATGATCACTATGGCAGGAGTTTCGAACTGGATGGTGGCTGTGGCCAGTTCACAGCCAAACACCTGCCTGAAACGCATGGGTTTGACGTCAACATTCAACTGGATGATTTGAGCCTCTTGCAAGCAGCCATCCAGCACATTCGCCGCGTTTTAGATTTGGATGTCGACATGCTGGCCGTTGAGAACTCATTGAATACACAATTCGGTGACTCTTTGACGATTCACACTGGCCTGAGGTTACCTGGTATTTGGAGCCCTTTTGAAGCCGGTGTTCGGGCCATTCTGGGACAACAAGTCAGTGTCAAAGCCGCCCAAAACTTGGTCACCTCAACTGTGCATCATTTAGGACAACAACGCAATCAACACCTCCTTTTTCCAACACCCGATGCCATCAGTTCAAGTGACTTGTCTTTCATCAAAATGCCTGGCAGCCGCAAACAAACCTTGCACAACCTCGCCAATCATTTCATTGAACAAACTGATGCGGCCAGTGACCCCGACACTTGGCTGACACTCAAAGGGATCGGCCCTTGGACTGTGGACTATGCCAAAATGCGAGGCTTGAGTGATCCGGACATTTATTTGGGTGGTGACTTGGGTGTGAAAAAAGCCCTTTCTGGTAAACAACTGTCTCCCGACGCCGCCACACCCTGGCGATCCTATTTAACTTTTCAACTGTGGAACCAATGACCATGTATGCAGATCATTTTAACAGCCCTTTGGGCCTGGTCGAAGTCACCGCTTCTGACCAAGGCGTTCTCAGTGTGCAATTCGAATCCCAAGCCCAGCATCCAAAACACAGCAATGGCTTGACCAATGATTGCATCCATCAACTGCAAGCCTATTTCGATGGCGAGCTTAAAAATTTCACCGTTGCTTTGGAGCAAAACGGCACGGCATTCCAACGCCAAGTTTGGCACGCATTGACCGAAGTTCCCTACGGTCAAACAGCCTCTTATTTAGACGTCGCAGAACGCATCAACAACCCCAAGGCCATCCGTGCAGTCGGTTCTGCCAATGGCAGAAACCCCATTGCCATCATCGTCCCTTGCCACCGCATCATTGGCAGCAATGGCACATTGACGGGATATGCAGGCGGTTTAGATAAGAAAGCCTGGCTATTAGAACACGAAGCCAAGCATGGATTCATGCTGTCATCGTGACGTCTATTGGACCCGTTGGTAAGTGAGTTTGTGTTCCGTTTTTTTGCCGTCTTTGTGGTTCATGACGATGTAACCGTCAATGTGATTTGGTCCTTTTCGATAAAAGCTCAAACCTGAAAAATGAACGGCGTCTGGCTCCACTTTGACCAAGCGGAACGTCACATGATCTGATTTTTCTTCCCACGCGACAAAGTCTTTACTGAAATGCTTGACCAACAACACCAAGCCCTCTCCTTCAGGCTTCAACAGCAACAACTCGTAGAAATTCACCCCTTCTTCGGGGTCATACAGTTTCCACATCCCCACCATGGACCCTGCAGAGGCGGGGTTCCA
>JAUHZH010000436.1 GCA_030426065.1 Gammaproteobacteria bacterium | reverse complement strand
CACCAGTTACTTTAATGTTTTGTAACGAAGTACGGTTTATCATTTCGCTTGTGTGCTAAGATGTTTTCCATTTAATAACACTGATAGTTAAGGGGGTGTGATGAAGTGTTTTGATTTTGTGGGGTTGTCTTTTCAAACTGTGATGATCCATCGTTTGGCCTGCTTGTGTTTTGTTGGCTGGTTACTGCTGTTTTCAGGCACCAGTTCAGCGCAAACTTATTTGGTGGATTTCAGTCAATGGGGCAACCCCAACAGTGGTGGTGCTGTCCATGTATGGAATTCAATCAGCAGCGTACAAACAAGCCTGGTGTTGGTTGATGATGGCGGTGCTGGAACCACGGTGGTTTTGTCACATGATTTACAAGCTGATAACAACAGCGACACCGGGTGGACAGCAGGTAATGTGGATTGGTTGGATGTGAGGGCTGTAGATGGCTTGTACAGCGCTTCAACAGGAACTGTGACCTTCAGTGGACTCAATGATGGGCATTTGTATGCTTTGGATGTGGTGGCTTTGGAAGCCTCTTTCCCCAGCACGGCAGACATCAGGGTCCAAGGTGTTTTTGCTGACAGCAATCGTTTAGGAACCAGTGCCTTGGGTGATGATTGGCACACATTGAATGACGGTGCTGATAATTGGTTGACATGGTCCAGTGTGGCGCCTGCATCGGGATCCATCACTCTACAAATCACTTCAGTTAATCCAGGTAGTTACTCCACTTTGTCAGCCATCAGGATGCGAGATTTGGGCGCGTTCAACACAGCACCCACGGCGACTGGGTTTACAGCCAATCCGACTGAGGGTTTAACACATGTGTTTGCAACAGCCGATTTTAGCTATTCGGATGCAGATGGAGATACAATGGATCATGTCATCATTGAGCAAATCGCTTTGCACGGTGTTTTGTATGTTGATGGTAACGACAACGATGAGTTAGATGCTGGAGAGGCATTGACCAATGGCGCTTTGGTTTCAAAAAACATCATTGACAGTGGTCACCTTCAGTATGTTCAGAATGACAGTCTGAGTACAACCATTCAATTTGAGGTTCATGACGGAACCACAGCCAGCACCGGTGATTACTTGATTCAAATCAATGTGACACCTGTCGCGGCCACTGTGAACATGGTCAATGTGCCTGTTGACGACACTTATGTTGTTAATGAAAGTTTGGACTTTGTGGTTAACCTCAGTAAGCCTGTTGATGTGGTAGGTTCACCCGCTTTGCGATTGACCCTGGACTCTGCGGTGGTCGATGCGAGTTATGTGTCTGGAACGGGTTCTGCTGACCTGTTGTTCAGGTACAACATCCAGGCCGATGACGAAGACAATAACGGTGTTGTTGTGAACACATTGGAACTCCTGGGTGGAAACATCACGAGCAATGGCGGATTGGCCGCTGATTTGACGTTGAATGGAGTGGGCAACACCACATTTGTTCGGGTTGATGGCGTGGCACCCAAAATTCAGTCTGTGGTCAGGCACAACCCGATGAACAGCCCAACATCTGCCGATCAAGTGACACTGAGGTACACTTTTTCCGAGGCAGTGGCAGGGGTTCAGGATTTCAATTTTGCGAGTAACAACCCCAGTGTCATCACAGCCATTTCTGCAAATGCGGTATCTGGTTCGGTTTACGATGTGACTTTTGGAGGACCCGCCTTGGCAGAATTCAATGGCAGCATCACGTTTGGTGTCATCATTTCTGGTATCTCAGACAGCCCAGGTAACCCCATGGCCAGTGCTGATGTCATAGGGACGAATGATAACAATTACGTTTTTGAAAACTTGTATTTCATTGGTGGCACGGTGAGTGGATTATTGGATGGTAACTATTTGGTGCTGACCAACAATGATGGTGATGACGAAGTTATTTTGCG
>JAUHZH010000056.1 GCA_030426065.1 Gammaproteobacteria bacterium | reverse complement strand
GGAAATATGTCGTAGACTAAAGCAGCAATGTGTTTCCAAAGTGAAGATGTGTTCATTTTTACCAATGGCGCGTAAAGTGTTGAAGGGCATGGATTTTATAGAAAAATCCCGAGAATTAGATACACTTTTTTTCTTTATTTTGCGTAAATAATCCTTTATATTTTTATTAAAGGCAGTTATTCTTGTTGCCCACTGAGTCGAGTGGAGACTGGTTTTAGCTCAAAATTCATTTATTTTTTTGCTGTAAAATCAATGACTTCACATAATTCTTAAACTAGAAATTGGAAGGGAAGGTATGTTAATATCTCGCAATTCTAAAGTTAAATTGACCCACAAAATGGCGATTTTGGCTTTAATGCTCGTTTCTGTTGCAGCCACTGCACAATTACAAACGGCTGTACAAGTGGTGACCAACACCAACAACGCAGCACAAACATCACAAACATCAGTCAATCGACTGAATGACCAAACCGAAGACTTGTTGGTACAATACCGCACCGTGCTGTCTGAAATTGAGAGCTTGCAAGTTTATAACCAGCAATTAGAAGCTGTGGTCAATGACCAAAATTCAATGATTCAATCCATGAATGAGCAGATGACTGAGTTGGAATCAACCAACCGTGCCATCGTTCCTATGGTGATTGAAATGGTTGACATGATCAGAAAAATCGTTGAAGCCGACATTCCTTTCCGCAAGCTGGAGCGCTTGGATCGCGTTGCAGGTTTGGAAGCCATTTTGAACAATTCTTCTGTGACCACTTCTGAAAAATACAGAAAAGTGACTGAGGCATACCAAATTGAATTGGATTATGGTCGCTCTGTAACCACTTATGAAGATGAGTTGCCAACCAATAACGTCAAAGTGAAGTTTTTGCAAATCGGTCGCACCGCTTTGTTGTACCAAACTTTGGATGAGAAAGAGTCTGGAATGTGGAACCCCACAAGCAAGCAGTTTGAACGATTGGATGACCGTTACAACGCCGCCATCAAAGAAGGTCTGAGAATTGCTGCCAAACAAGCAGCACCCAACTTGGTTGGTTTGCCAGTTTTGATGAGCACAGGAGAATAACATGAAAAAGTTGACCACATTTTTATTGACCTTGTGCTTTGTAGCAGCAACCGCTCAGGCGCAAGACATGTCTTTGGACCAATTGTTGAATGAAGTGCGTCAAGCCGCTTCAGAAAGTTCACAAGCCAATCAACGCCGTGAAGCTGATTTTAAAGCCAAGCGTGACCAACAGCGTCGTTTGTTGACTGAAGCTCGCAATCAGTTGACTGCTTTGGAGCGTCGCACAGAAGAGTTGAAAACTGCTTTTGACGAAAATGAAAAAACTTTGGCCGAATTGGAAACGACTTTGGCAGAGCGTTCAGGTAACTTGGGTGAAATGCAAGGTACTGTAAAAGTTTTGGCAGGTGACTTGAGAAGTGCGATTGAAGAGTCGATGACTTCTGCTGAGTTGGGTGAAGAGCGTGTTGAGTTTTTGACTCAATTGGCCTCACAAACCAAATTGCCAAACATCAAAGAGTTGCGCACCTTGTGGTACGAATTCCAACGCGAAATCATAGAAGAAGGTAAAATTTCTAAGTTCTCTGCGGACATCCGTGACGAGCGTGGTGAAATCGAAAGCAATGTTGAAGTGACCCGTGTTGGTACATTCAATGCATTCGATGCAGCCGGTAACTTCTTGGTTTGGAAATCTGCAGCTGATGCCGGTACTTCATCTGGTAATGGTGAGTTGCAACGTTTGCAGAAACAACCTGCAGCTCAATACGCCACTATGGGTAAATCGTTTGTACAAACCCCATCGGGTCAATTGGGTGATGTGCCCATGGATTACACCCGAGGCACCATTTTGCAGTTAGTCGTACAAACGCCCAGCTGGCAAGAAAAAGTCAAGCAAGGTGAAGAAGTGGGTTACACCATTTTGATCATGGGTGGTATCGGTTTGGTGATTGGTATCATCAAATTCTTCATGCTGTTGGGTTCAGGTTCTAAGATCCGCTCACAATTGAAGAAGAAGACACCTTCACAAAACAATGCCTTGGGTCGAATCATGTCTGTCTACACTGAAAACCCAGACACCGACATTGAGACCATGGAATTGAAATTGGACGAAGCCATTTTGCGTGAAACAGGACCTCTGGAATCAGGGTTGTCCATCATCAAAGTGTTCTACGTGATTGCACCTTTGATGGGTCTGTTGGGTACGGTTGTCGGTATGATTCAAACCTTCCAAATGATTACATTGATGGGTACTGGAGATCCTAAGTCGATGGCCGGCGGTATTTCGATGGCATTGGTAACCACAGTATTGGGTCTGGTTGTTGCCATTCCTCTGACTGTATTGCACTCGATCTTGCAATCCATGGCGCGAAAACAAACCCAAATCTTGGAAGAGCAAAGCGCAGGCATCGTAGCCGGAATGGCGGAGAAATAAGATGTTTTGGCTCAAAGAGCGATGGTATGACATTTTGGCCTTCGTCGACATGGGCGGCGAAGTCCTCTGGGCCATCATGGTGTTGTTATTCATCATGTGGCTCATGATCCTCGAACGTTCTTGGTTTTATTTTGTGACTTATCCAAAAATGAGAAACAAAATCCTCAAAGAATGGGATGAGCGAGAGGACACCACCACGTGGTACGCCAGACGCATCAAAGAGGCCAAAGTGTCAGAAGCATCCATCAGTTTGCGATCTGGATTGGGGTTCCTGGAGTCCTTGGTGGCCATCAGCCCACTGTTCGGACTGTTCGGTACGGTTTACGGTATGTTGCAGGTGTTTGACATCATGGCAATTGCCGGTACTTCGAATGCCCGTGCAATGGCTGGCGGTGTTTCGAAAGCAACTGTACCAACCATGGCAGGCATGGTGGCGGCTTTATCAGGTGTGTTTTTCACCACCTTTTTCAAGCACAAAGCCTCCATCGAAGCCGAGAAGCTTGAAGACAGAATGCAAGCCCATTGATTAATTTTATTGAACCCAGGCGCTTGGTCTGGGTCAATAAATTAAGTTAAGAAGAGAATTGAACAATGAAGAAAAGACATTTTCACGAAGACGAAGCAGAAATCAACATCACGCCCATGCTGGACGTGGTATTCATCATGTTGATTTTCTTTATCGTAACCACTTCATTTGTGAAAGAAACTGGTGTAGACATTTCCAGACCTTCTAACTCAAATGCCAAACAAGTGAAGAAAGGTAACATTTTGGTTGCCATCAAGGATGACGGTGCTATTTGGATCAACAAGCAGGAAGTTGATTTACGCGCGGTCCGTTCACGTGTTGAAAAAATGCACGCCGAAAATCCAGAAGCCAGTGCTGTGATCATTGCTGATCGTGGTTCTCGTACAGGTGATTTGGTGCAAGTGATGGATCAAATCAAATCTGCAGGTGTTGAAAGCATTTCAATCGCAGCAGAAAAAGACCAGGGGTAAGCGCATGAGTTTACCTCGTTATCTGATTGTTGGGGTTGTCGCTGCTGTTATCACGGTGTTGTTGTATATCATCATGCACACTTTGGTCAGTCAAGCAGCAGACAACAGCAGAGGTGATGATGAATTGCCATCCATCGATTTCACCAAGGTGAAATTAGAAGATGAAGTGAGGCAGCGTTCACGTCGCATTCCGAAAAAGCCACCCCCACCGAAAGAACCACCACCACCACCTAAGTTGAATGTGGCTCAGCAGCAACAAGTGGTCAATAACATGCCCACCATGAACATGCCTAACTTGGATTTGGCTGCAGGTGGAGACGGTCCTTTCTTGGGTCAATTGGGTTCAGTTGACATGAATCAAGAAGGTGGTGTGATTCCGATTGTACGGATTGCGCCCCAATACCCAAGAAAAGCACTGATGGCAAAAATTGAAGGTTGGGTGAAGGTTCAATTCACCATCACGCCAGGCGGCACGGTTTCCAACCCCACTGTGGTTGATTCCAAGCCCAAGCGAATTTTTGATCGTGAAGCCATCCGCGCCATTTTGAAATTTAAATTCAAACCCAAAGTTGTCAATGGTCAACAGGTGGAGCAAATTGCCACCCAAACCATTGAATTTGAGTTGCCTGATAATTAATGGGAGTGATTGATATGAAAAAAATCATAACCACTTGTGCTCTTTTGCTGGCCAGTTCGACATTGATCGCAGGGTCATTGAAAACGGACAATCCCGTCAGGAAACCGAAAACACAAGTCTTGATGACCGAAGCGCAACAAAAGCGCATCACCAAACTGAATGAATTCTTGGCTGATGAAAAATACACCGAAGCCAAAGGTGGATTGCAAGCGATGTTGGCCAAAACCAGCGATCGTGATGCTTATGTTCAATCAGTGATTCATCAATTGTTGGGATTCGTGGCTTCGGGACAAGGTGATTACAAAGCGACGGCCCGTCATTTTGCCAAATCTATTGAATTGGACGCCATGCCCAACGCCACTCATTTCGGCATGATGTTGCAATTGGCTCAAATCAAGATGGCTGACCAAGACTTCAAAGGTGCTTTGAAATCATTGGATGAATACTTTGCTTTGGTTGATGAAATTCCTGACCGTGCATTTGCCATTAAGGCCAACTGTCACGCTCAAATGGAACAATTCAAAGAAGCTCAAAAAGCCATCAAACAAGCGATTGCACTGGCTGACAAGCCGAACGAAACCTGGTATCAGTTGTTGTTGTCAACGCATTCTTCATTGTCAGAATATTCTGACATGGTGGATGTGTTGAAAATTCTGATCGGCTTGGCGCCCAATAAAAAAGTTTATTGGAAGCAATTGTCATCGGTTTATTTCACCTTGAAAAAAGACAAAGATTCATTGGCCATTTTGGTACTGGCAGAAAAGAAAGGGTTGTTGTCTGAAGAAAGTGAGTACATGCAGCTGTACAAAATGTATTCGTACAATGACGTTCCTTTTGAAGCGGGTAAGTTTTTAGAAGGTGCTCTGAATAGCAAGAAAGTCGAAGGAAACTTTAAAAATTGGAAATCTTTGGGTCAAACTTGGTATGCAGCCCGTGAGATTGACAAGGCTTTGGTTGCTTATGACAAGGCCAGTTCATTTGCCACCGACGGCGAAATGGATTACACACGTGCCTTCTTGTATTTGGATAAAGAGAATTGGCAGAAAGCGATTGAGTCGATTCAAGCGGCTCTGCAGAAGGGCGGTTTGAATGATGACAAAACTGGAAATGCATGGCTGATGCTGGGCATGAGTCAAGCCAACGTCAAGCAATTCAAAAGCGCACGTCAATCTTTGAACAATGCATTGAGGTACCAAAAGTCTCGTCAAAACGCGCAACAATGGTTGAACCATTTGACGACTTTGGAACAAAAAGAGTCAGCCTAAGCTGATTTGATGCAAGCTCAAGAACTGCTTGATCAATTCTTGATGTATTTGAGGCTGGAAAGGGGACTTTCCAGCCTTTCTGTTTCTGCTTACCAAACCGACATCCGTCAATTCTTAGCCTTCATTGAGCAACAGCAAATTAATTTGCAATCTTTGCGTCCTGACCAAGCCATTGAATTTATCCAGGGCATGTCTGAGCGCAACATCGGTGCCAAAACCCAAGCGAGAAAACTGTCGGCATTGAAACAATTTGGCCGTTACCTTCGTGCGCACCATGGTTTTGATCACGCAGCCTTTGAACATGTGAGGTTGCCCAAAACGCAACGCAGTGTCCCCAAACCGCTGTCTGAGGCGACCGTTGATGTTTTGCTCGATGCGCCCGATTCATCCGATTGGATGGGTTTGAGAGACCGTTCGATGTTGGAGATGATGTATGCGACGGGTTTGCGAGTCAGTGAACTGGTTGCCCTTCAATACAACCAAATCAACAGGCAGTCCCAATGGGTTCGAGTGATTGGCAAAGGGCAAAAGGAAAGATTGGTGCCCTATGGTGATGCTTGCGAGTCAGCGATGAAGGCATACATTGCGGCACTTCCTAATCATTTAAAGCACCCAAGCCATGTTTATGTGAGTCAAAAAGGCGGTGTCATGACCAGGCAAGCATTCTGGTATCGAATTAAAAAGCATGCGGCATCTGCGGGCATTCAACCATTGCCATCACCTCACATGTTGCGACATTCCTTTGCCACACATTTGTTGAATCATTCGGCAGATTTACGTGTGGTTCAAATGTTGTTGGGTCACAGTGATTTGTCAACCACCCAAATTTACACATTGGTGGCCAAAGAACAATTGAAAAATATACACAAAAAACACCACCCCAGGGGATGATGACTGGATTTTTTGACAGTTTTGCTTAGAATGACTGGTCTATTGTGGAACTCAAGTCGTTGTTTGAGGTCCTACTGAAGCTTAACAAAGGATAGAAAATGAAAAAAACCTTATTGATGTTGTTGGTGTGCAGCACGCCCCTGTTGGCAAACGACAACCAAAAATACACAGAAGCTTTGAGAAAGATTGCTTCTCCAACCACTGAAGTCAAAGGTGTGGCTGACACACCCATCAAAGGGGTCAAAGAGATCTTGGTGGATGTGGGTCGAGGCTCTGAAGTGATGTACATTTCCGAAGACGGGAAATATTTGGTCAACGGTTCCTTGTTTGATATCGAAAACCGCAAAGATTTGACAGAAGCCAAAAAGACAGATTTGAGGAATGATGTCATGAAAAGCATCGGGGTTGCTGAGCGCATTAATTTTTACCCTGAAAAAGACAAAATGAAACACCACGTCACTGTATTCACCGACATCGATTGTGGTTATTGTCGTAAATTACATGCTGAAATGAAAGACTACAACGAAATGGGGATTGGCATTTCATACCTGTTTTTCCCACGTGCAGGTTTGCAGTCAGGTTCTTTCAATAAAGCCGTGAATGTGTGGTGTTCTGATGATCAGCAAAATGCCATGACCATGGCGAAAGCGGGCGAAACTGTGGATCCTAAGCAGTGCGACAACCCCATTGAAGCCCATTATAAGGCAGGTGTTACAGCGGGTGTCACAGGCACTCCAGCCTTGGTTCTTGATGACGGCACCATGATGCCAGGATACGTCCCACCGGCTCAATTGAAACAGCGTTTGGACATGATGAGCATGCAAAAGTAATGTAAAAACGTCCCTCACATGAAAAAGCCGCCTTGATGCGGCTTTTTTTGTGCTTGCTGGCAGTGGCAGCTGCCATCTTCATGTAAAATACCCTGTTTTTTTTGATTTGTCTCTTGGGTTGGTCATGGCAGTAACGATTTACACATTTTTGGGCGGAGTCAGCTTGTCTGCTTTTCGCATGAAGAAACTCAACCAAGCGTTGCAAGGTGGTGTGTTGCAACAAGCAGAACACGTCTATGTGGTGGAGTCCAGCGAACCTTTGACGCCACAACAAATCGATCAAATAGAAAAATTGTTGCATGCCAAACAACAGGCTTTACCCTTCAGTGAAAAACACGCCCTGATATTCCCAAGGATTGGTACCATTTCTCCTTGGTCAACCAAAGCAACAGACATTTTCCATCATTGTGACTTGGCCCAAGTTAACCGGGTCGAAGCCGGTCAATGCTTTACGTTTGAGCAGGCTTGTTTAAACACGCCTTTGGCACTTTATGACCGCATGACAGAACAGGTCATGACTTCGGCAGATCAACTGCCTCAATTGTTCGATCATGCAGCACCACAACCTTTGACTCGGATTGAATTGACCAATGGAAAAGAGACATTGGCTGAATTGAATCAAAGCATGGGACTGGCTTTGTCAGAAGATGAAATAGACTATTTGTTCGACGCCTACCAAAAGGCCGGTAAATCTCCCACAGATGCCGAGTTGATGATGTTCGCACAAGCCAACTCTGAACATTGTCGCCATAAAATTTTCAATGCCGAATGGACCATTGATAGTGAAGTGATGCCATTGAGTCTGTTCAAGATGATCAAAAACACCGAAGCCAAAACACAAGCACCTGCCAAATCTGCTTACAAAGACAACGCCGCTGTTTTTGCTGGCGGGGAAGGGCAGCGTTTGATCAATGGCAACGACACAGCCACATACACATACGAGCCTCAGCAGATCGACGTATTGATCAAAGTGGAAACACACAACCACCCCACAGGCATTGAGCCATTTGCGGGTGCTGCGACGGGATCGGGTGGTGAAATTCGAGATGAAGCGGCCACGGGTCAAGGCGCCAAGCCGAAAGCCGGTCTGTGCGGATTTTCAGTCAGTCATTTGCACATTCCCGGCGCTGAGCAGCCTTGGGAAAAATCTTCGCCTGGGACACCGTCTCGGATGGCGACAGCGTTTGAAATCATGCAAAAAGGGCCGATCGGTGCCGCAGCGTTCAACAATGAATTTGGCCGACCCAACATTTGTGGCTATTTCAGAAATTTCGAAATGCCAGCCGGTGATGCGCAATGGCGAGGTTACCACAAACCCATCATGTTGGCAGGTGGATTGGGCAACATCAACGCCATCCATGTGACCAAACAAGACACCCAAACGGGTGATTATGTTGTGATCTTGGGTGGTCCAGCCATGTTGATTGGATTGGGTGGTGGTGCGGCCAGTTCCATCACCAGTGCCGACGGCCAAGAAGACCTGGATTTTGCTTCAGTTCAACGCGGCAATCCAGAAATGGAACGTCGCTGTCAAGAGGTGATAGACCGCTGTTGGCAACAAAAAACAGAAAGCCCGATTCGATCCATTCACGACATCGGCGCAGGCGGCCTGTCCAACGCCATCCCAGAAATCCTGGATGATGCGGCCAAAGGTGGCGACATTGAATTGCGCCGCTTGCAAATTGACCACGTTTCGATGTCGCCCATGGAAATTTGGTGTAATGAATCACAAGAGCGTTATGTGCTTTCCATCAAGCCCGAAAAACTGGAAGCTTTCAAGTCTTTGTGTGCTCGTGAACGGTGTCCTTATGCCATCATGGGTCGTGCAACGGCTGAACGGCACTTGAAGGTGAGTGACGAATTATTGGGTGAGGCACCGGTCGACATCCCAATGGATTTGTTGTTTGGTAACACGCCAAAAACCAGCATCGTCATTGACCGAAAAGCACCCCAAACCCAAGCGTTTGAAAACCACGTAAAGGACCTGAAAACATCGGTCGAACAAGTACTTTCATTCCCCGCAGTGGCATCGAAAAAATACTTGATCACGATCGGTGACCGCACCGTGTCGGGCATGATTCATCGTGATCAAATGGTCGGACCTTGGCAAGTACCTGTGGCCGATTGTGGCATCACTTTGCGTGACTACGATGGCTTGGCTGGTGAGGCCATGAGCGTGGGTGAACGCACGCCTGTGGCGTTGATCAATC
>JAUHZH010000055.1 GCA_030426065.1 Gammaproteobacteria bacterium | reverse complement strand
TTGACCGCGACATGCATTTGTACGGCATCAACGTCATCACTGAGTACCTGGACGAACGTTATCCACATCCACCACTGATGCCACCCGATCCGATGACCCGAGCCCGATTGCGTTTCACGGTTTATCGATTGGAGAAAGGATGGTTTTCTTATGTTGATAAAATTGAGAGCGCCGCTGGCAAAGCACGCAACACATTGATTGCTGAATTGTCAGAACAGTTGGCCGCTGCAGACCCCTTATTTTCTCAACACCCTTATTTCATGAATCCCGACATGACCCTGGTGGACACCCATTTGGTGCCTTTCTTGTGGCGATTGGAGCATTATGGGGTTGACTGGGAAGCCTTGCCCAAAGCCTTGAGGAATTATGCGCACCGCATGTTCCAAAGCCCAGCTTTCAAAAAATCCATCACCGAAACAGAACGCGAGTACCGATTTGATTTTTGACCCAGACATGACATCGGCCAAGCCTTATTTTATCCAGGCTTTGCATCAATGGATCACAGACAATGGCATGACGCCATTGATTGTGATTGATGCCAGTTATGAGGGCTTGCGTGTGCCACCGGGCATTGAAGAAGATGGCAACATCACTTTGAATGTGTCTTACGATGCCACCGATCACATGACCATGGATCCGGATTTGATGACATTCAACGCCCGATTTGGTGGTCGATCTCAAGCTTTGATTGTCCCCATGGAGTCCATCACTGCTCTGTTTGCTCGAGAAAATGGCAAAGGCATGGTGTTTGAAATGGAAGACCATGAATCAGAACCTCCCCCACCCAAAAACAACAAAAACGACAAGGACGACAAACCCAAACGCCCTCACTTGACCGTGGTTGATTGATGCAAGAAGGCGAGAAACAAACTGCCTACGAACCTTTGTTGGTTAAAGTTGAGCACGTGTTGCCTGAATCTTGGCAACCTTACTGGCATGGCCTGACAGAAATTCCTTTGATAGGCTTTTCAGTGGTGGTCATCATGGGCTACATCATCGCCAAGATGGCCCATTGGTTTTTCCGTTACAGTTTTTCTCACATCACCAGAAGAACCAAAAACAACCTTGACGACCAAATGATTGAAGCCATTCAGAGGCCATTGTTCCTCACTGTGTTTTTTTTCTTTCTCGGCGTCGCCGTCAAAACCCTGAATATGGCCGCTGGCACAGAAGCCATGCTGTTGCGATTCCTGGCCTCTGTGGTGGTTTTGTCTTGGATGATGCGCGGGTTCAAAGTGTTGCACTTACTGCTCGAATCGCTGTCACTGATCAAGAACAGATTCCAATTGATTCAACCCAAAACACGACCACTTTTTGAACTGGTCGGCAAGGTTTTATTGATTGGCTTGGGTTCTTATGTTTTGTTGTTGATTTGGGGCATAGATCCCACGGCATGGCTGGCCTCTGCCGGTGTTGTCGGTATTGCAGTGGGTTTTGCAGCCAAAGACACCTTAGCCAATTTGTTTTCAGGTTTTTTCATCATCGCTGATTCGCCCTACAAAGTCGGTGACTTTGTGGTGTTGTCATCTGGAGAACGTGGCGAAGTGACCCATGTTGGCATGCGTTCAACCCGATTACTGACCCGCGATGACATTGAAATCACGGTACCCAACAACGTCATCGGCAATGCCAAAATTGTCAATGAAAATGGCGGCCGCTGGGAAAACAGCCGCATCCGCGTGGCGGTCGGTGCGGCCTATGGGTCGGATGTCGATCAAGTGTGTCAGGTTTTGGAACAAGTCGCCAAAGACCACCCTGATGTGATCAATAACCCAGCCCCACGTGTCAGGATGCGTGCTTTCGGTCCTTCCAGCCTGGACTTTGAGTTGTTGGCTTGGATTCCTCAACCGGTGTTGCGTGGCCGAATCAGACACGAGTTACACATGGATGTTTACAAGGCATTCAACCAAGCAGGCATTGAAATACCGTACGCCAAACAAGACCTCTACATCAAAGAGTTACCCAACAGCCTGAAAAACAGCGATTGATCATGGCGCCGGACCTCAAGAAATTGATTGGCCAATTGCCAAATCACTTGATGCGCAGTGATTTTCATCATTTCCGTCGCCAACTCAATCGCAACAAAATCAAACCAGAACAACTGTCAGCGTTGTTGAAACAAATCGACCTTAAACAACAAGCACACCAACAACGGTTACAAAACCTGCCCGCCATCACGCTGGCTGAATCCTTACCCGTCAGTGACCATGCCCAAGACATCATCAAGACCATCCAAAATCACCAAGTGACTGTCATTGCCGGTGAAACCGGATCAGGCAAAACCACACAAATCCCCAAACTGTGTTTGATGGCTGGCTTGGGTCAAACGGGCCAAATTGCTTGTACCCAACCGAGAAGGATTGCTGCCAAATCAGTGGCCCAGCGGGTCGCCGAAGAATTGAGCATCCCACTGGGTTCAGCTGTCGGTTATCAAGTCCGGTTCGATGAACAGTATGACCCCATGGGATGGGTGCGTTTCATGACCGATGGTATTTTATTACAGCAAACTTTGAATGACCGGTGGCTCAATGACTATGATGCCATCATCATCGATGAAGCCCATGAACGCAGCCTCAACATAGATTTCTTGCTGGGTTTTCTGAAGCAACTGGCAAAAAAACGCCCTGATTTAAAAATCATCATCACTTCAGCCACCATTGATACCGACAAATTTGCGCGCCATTTTGAAGGTGCTCCGATTATCAGCGTGTCTGGTCGCTCTTATCCTGTGGATGTGCATTACCGCCCACTGGATGAGAAAAACCTCGAAATGAACCAAGGCATCATCCGCGCTCTGGATGAAATCTACGGCATGGAAGCTTCAGGTGATGTGCTGGTGTTTTTACCCGGTGAGCGTGAAATCAACGACGCCATGGACCACATCAAGCGCAAACATTTCAACAACACCGAAGTGTTGCCTTTGTATGCTCGCCTGACTTCACAAGAACAAATGAGGATATTTTCACCCGGTGGGAAAAGGCGAATCATACTCTCAACCAATGTCGCAGAAACGTCACTGACCGTGCCTCGAATCCATTATGTGATTGACTCAGGGCTGGCACGAATCAGCAGGTATTCAGCACGCAGCAAGATTCAAGGCTTACAAATTGAACCGATTGCCCAGGACAGCGCCAACCAGCGTGCAGGTCGCTGTGGGCGGATCGCCCATGGTCATTGTTTCAGGTTGTACAGTGAACAAGACTTTGATGCCAGAGCTGAACACACCGATGCTGAAATCTTGAGGACGTCTTTGGCCTCAGTGATTTTGCAAACCCATTTGTTGAAACTCGGACATTTGGCTGATTTTCCTTTCATTGATTCACCTGACTTTAAAATGATCAATGACGGTTACCAGCTGCTGATGGAATTACAAGCACTGGATGAAGGACAGCAGCTGACCCCAACCGGGCGCTTGATGGCCTATCTGCCCATCGATGTTCAGCTGGGTCGCATCCTCATCAAAGCCAACGAAGTGGGCGCCTTAAAAGAAGCACTGATCATCGTCGCAGCTTTGTCAATTCAAGACCCAAGAGAGCGGCCTTTGGATTGGGCCCAGGCTGCTGACAAAGCCCATCAACAGTTTGCCCACGACACTTCTGATTTCATGTCCCTGCTTTCGATGTGGAAACAATTGAATCAATTGCGCAAAGACATGAAGAACAAAGGGTTCAAGGACTGGTGCAGAAAGCACTTCATATCCATCAAAAGGTTCATGGAGTGGCGCGACATCCACCGCCAACTCAGTCAATTGATCAAGCAACAGAAAATGATCATCGGCGATCAAAACGCCGATTATGAGCAAATTCACAAAGCCTTGTTGTCAGGGTTCATATCCCATGTTGGATTCAACCAAAGCGGCAAGGAGTACCTCGGAACAAGGAACAAAAAATTCATGATCTTTCCAGGATCAAGTTTGTTCAATACCCAACCACAATGGATCATGGCGGCCCAGATTGTCCACACCTCACAGGTGTTTGCCCGAATGGCCGCCAAGGTGGAAGCTGACTGGATTGCCGATGTCGGTCAGCACTTGATCAACAAACGTGTCTATGACCCATACTGGTCTAAGAAACAAGGCAGCGTGATGGGGCTCCAGCGCACCGTGATGTTGGGCATGACTTTGGCTGAAAAAGAACGCGTTCACTATGGGCCACATGACCCCAGTGGTGCCCGACAAATGTTCATAGAAAAAGCCCTGGTTGAACAAAACATGCACACCCGCATGGCTTTTTATCACCACAACGCCAAAATCATCGCATCGATCCATGCCGAAGAAGACCGCCACCGCAAGAAAGATTTGTTGATTGATCCAGGGAAACTGTTTGATCTGTACGATGCCGTGATTCCCGAAGGCACGTATTCTGAAGTTCAACTCAGGCGTTGGGTCAAGAAAAACGGTGACGAGGTGCTGAAACTGGGTCCTGAACAACTGTACCGCAGCCAAGCCAGCATCCCCAAAGCCAATCAGTTCCCAGAACAACTCGCCATCAGGTCACTCAAGATCCCTGCCAGTTACCACTTTGAACCCGGCAGTGACGAAGACGGCATCACCTTACAAATCCCCTTGCCTTGGCTCAATGCTTTGAATGCCAATGATTTTGAATATTTGGTGCCGGGTTTGTTGGTTGAAAAAATTGAAGCCCTGATCAAGGGGATGCCGAAAAGCCTGCGTCGTGGTTTGATACCCACAGGCCACTATGCTGAAGTGTTGAGCCAAAAGCTCAACAAAGAAAAAAACTTTTACCAGCAGCTGGTGTTACTGGTCAAACAAGTCAATGGCCTATCGACCACCGTAAAAGATTGGCAACAAACCGATTTACCGAATCATTTGAAGATGCGTTTTCAGGTGGTGGATGACAAAGGCCAAGTGCTGAAAACCACCCGCGACTTCGATCAACTGGGCAGTGATTACAAAAAACAAGCCAACCGTTCTTTCCAAAAAACCGCCAGCGCCCAACGCGAGATCAAAGGTGCCACCGATTGGGTGTTTGGCCAAATGGACGCCGAAGTGATGCTTGACAATGGTTTGTTGGCTTACCCCGCCTTGGTTGCTGAAGCCAACAGTGTGGCCATGCGGTTGTTTGAAACCGCACACCAGGCAAGAACCAAACACACCCTGGGTGTCTTGAAACTGCTCCAAATCAAATACCCTAAAATATTCAAGCAAGCACTGAATGCCAACACCGACTTGAAAGCCAACATGGCATGGCAAAGTTTGGAAACAGGCAACAGCTTGAACCATGATTTACTTATGGCCATGGTCAAACAGCAGATTGATGGCCAAAAAACGGTCCGAGACCAAGCCGCATTCGATCAATTGGCCGACCACTTGAAATCCGGTTTATACAAAACCTGTTACGACTGGCTCAATCAGGTCAACCCCATCCTGGTTCAATGGCATGAAACCTGGCAATGCCTTGAGAAAAACACCCAACAATTGAACCCAGCCAGCGTTGAAGACATGCAATACCAGTTGGACTACATGATCTATTCCGATTGTTTTGATCATTGGCGGGCAAGCGACCTCGCGCATTTTCCTCGTTTCCTCAAGGGATTGAAACTGCGCATAGAAAACGCCTTGCATTCCCCTGGAAAGGAAGCCCAAAAACTGGAACAACTGCAAAAAGTCAGCCGGTCATTTTATCGAATCTGTGAACAATCTGATGCCTTCACCGATGCACACCAAGACGCTTGGTTGCTGCTGGAAGAATACCGCATCTCCCTGTTTGCCCAACAACTAGGCACCAAACAAAAAGCCTCAGAAAAGCGTGTCCAAGCGCTGTTGAAAGGGCTGTGATCACAAAGCAAATGTGTGTTTGATCCAATCCACTGTGGTTGCCAAATCCCGCTTGAACCCCGAAAGGCTGATTGCTTCTACGTATTCAAAGTAATTCAAACCACAAGCACGTTCATCATCGGCACAGCGGGTCAACATCAAGCCGCTGCTGTGTGAACAATCCATGCCTTTCTTGCAAGCCAACAGCGCAAACCCTTGTTCAACCATCATGCCATTGTACCGTGCATCTCGACTGCCCAGCGCAGTCGCCAAGTCATTTTCCGAATTGACAAACAAATACCTTTCGACCAATGCAGAAGCCAACAACAATTCTTGTGCCTTCATATCAACAACCCATTCCTGGATTAAACGCCAATCTTCAGTATTCAATGCACCAACTTTCATTAACAACTTCAATCGATCGTCATTGGCAGCACCTTGTAGTTTTAACATGATGTTGTTTTGATTGTATAAGCTCATGATTTTTTGTTCCGTTTCACAGGCATCATAATAGGGCTGTAAATAAGCTAGCTGCTTGGCACTTAGTTTCACAGGCTCGTTTGAGTCTTTAACCTTCAAATGCCCCAAACACAAGGCAAAATGATTGAGACCAATGATCAAATCAACAACCGGATTTTCATCAAACAAATGACCTTGAGGCAGACCGCTCGCAGGTTTAATCAGTTGAATTTCTTCAGCCGGTTGCCTTGGCTCAGGACGAACGGGCTGCTGGTAGGCCTTGTTTTTATCTATCTCTTGAAGGATTTGCTGTGTCTCTGGGGAATCTCCCCATTGATACATCATCACCCACGCAACAGCCACAAAAATGATCAATACCAATGATTTTTTCATAATGCAAACCTGTTCTGTAATACATACTCAACATCCATCAATTGATGTGCTGACAAATGATCATCGACATAATAGTCAATCACACCTTTGCCGCAAGAATCCGAAGATTGGGGGGTTCGGAAATCAAGGCACACAGATTCTGCCAACGGTGCATCAGCTCCGCAGGGAATGCCCAATTCACAAGCACGGAATTTCATCACGATGGGCTGTATCCAGTCATCAAACTTTTTGATCCCAACTGGTTGCTTCATGGACTTCAAATAGGAATCAAATCGATCATCAGAGTGTTTATCCTTGAACCAAACATAAATCGCCCAAAACCCATCTCCACTGATGGTGTTTTTCATACTCACATCCAACTGGGAAATGGCATTGAATAACACTTCCTGGCTGCTTTGTATTTTGTCATGGTCAAAGAAGGTGTTGGCTTTCATCTGCGCTTCAATCTCAGCCACTTGCTGGTTCAATGACTCAACCAAAGGCATGTCTTCCGCAGCATAAGGCGCAAAAAGCACCTTTTGAGGATATTGACTTTGCAGGTTTCGTTTTTGTTGATACAACTCAGATCGCAAATCGAAATCGATGGTTTCTCCACGCTCCAAGTTAAACAGTTGATGTCCAATTTTTTCGATGGCTTCGATTTGTTTTAAATTGTTTTGTAAGGCCACTTCTTCAGCAGTTTCAGGGGTCAACTGATCCATCCTGTTTTTTAAATGAGCCACCACCAAACCCACATCCATGGTGATTTCATTTTTCCAAGTGGGGTGTCCCAGGTCTTGGCATTTTGTCACCCTGTTTTGAAAAACACGCCGCTGTTGCTCTGACATTTGTTCTTTATAGTCCCTCAGCTCATAGCCAAAAGGCTCGGCACCGATGGCCAATGACGTGATGATGTCTTTGCAATGTGATCGGGCATAATCGTAATCTCGGTATGCTTCGATGTAGCTGGGGTCTTTGTTCAAGGGTTTGGGCTGATGATCACCCAACCCTTTTTGCCAGTTGTCTTTATAAAACCGAAACTCTGCTTGGGTCTTTTCATCCAACTCAGCTGTCATTGATTGGGCCGTTGGTTTGGCAGAGGGCACTTCGGTGGATTGCTTTGGAACTGCGGTTCGTTTCTTTTCTTTAACAGGCGTTTGATTGAAAAAATAAACAAACAGCAAGACGATCAGGATGGTAATCACTGTGGTTATAATGTGTCGCATCGACGCTTAACTCCCTTTAAACTGCTGTGACAAAGCATTATAAATCCTTGAGACTTAATCACAACTGAACGATGTTCAATGTTTGATATAATCATTGGGACAATTATTAAAAAGAGGAAAACACATGCACATCGATTTAGCAAGTATGAATTGGCTGGCCATCATCTCGGCCACCGCAGCGGCCTTTATTTTGGGTGGCATCTGGTATGGCCCGATTTTTGGCAAAGCCTGGCTCAATGAGTTTGGTTTCAGTGAAGAAGAATTGGGGAAAAGACACCCAGCGAAGGTATTTGGCACCGCCATTTTACTCACCTTTCTCGCGGCGTTCGTGATGGCTGTCATCATTGGAGCGGCACCGAATCTGATGAGGGGGATTCACTGGGGTTTGATCATTGGCATCGGACCGGTTTCGATGTTCATGGGCATCAATTATGTCTTTGAGCAACGCAGTGTCAAACTGTTCATAATCAACGCGCTGTATGCCACCCTGTCTTTGGTGATCATGGGCGCCATCATCGGCGGCATGGGCTGATCACAAACATGTAAAAAACCCATTCATTGATGAATGGGTTTGCCTTAGATCAGTGTGGTCCAACCCCAGGTGTCTTCCACCTGACCCATTTGAATGCCCGTTAACTGAGCTTTCAAGGCCATCGCTTGCTCACCCACTTGCCCATCGCCCACCAGAATTTCTTTGCCATGGTGGATCACGCTCCCAACTGGAGACAAAACCGCAGCGGTGCCGGACAAAAAGGCTTCGGAATCAGGCAAGGCTGCCAACAGTTCATCCACCGTCAAATCCATTTCTTTGATGGCATACCCTTGTGCTTTGGCGATGTTGAGCAAAGAATCACGTGTGATGCCCGGTAAAATGGAGCCATCGAGTTTTTTGGTCAATATTTGCTTGTCTTTGATGACCAAAAAATTGGCAGCACCGGTTTCTTGAACCTGACCACCAGGGCAAAACAACACCTGATCGGCGCCGTATTGGGCCCTTGCCTGCGTCACGGATTGCAAAGATGCGGCGTAATTGCCACCGGTTTTGACTTGGCCAAATTTTGGTGTTGAGCGCATGTTCTCATCATCAATCAACAACTTCAAAGGACGCACACCACCGGCAAAATAATCACCCACTGGCGAAGTGATCACATAAAGCAATGCTTCTTGAGAACCGCGGCCAGCAGCACCAATGTGTGGTTCCGTGCCTATCAGGGTCGGACGGATGTACAAAGCACCTGGCAGCTCCGGAATGTCATCAACCACAGCTTTGACTGCGGAGATGATCAACGTTTCCAACAGCTCGAAAGAAGGCACAGGCAAGCACAGGGATCGGGCACTGTTCCTCAAACGTTCGATATTGTCGGCATGGCGGAACAAATGAATCGAACCATCGGCCCATCGGTAAGCTTTCAAACCTTCAAAACAGGTGCTGGAATAATGCAACACATGGGTTGCAGGATGGAA
>JAUHZH010000054.1 GCA_030426065.1 Gammaproteobacteria bacterium | reverse complement strand
AGCAGTTGCCGAGGTTGGGGGTGTGTATTCCACGTCAGTGGACTTCCAATTTTGCTGGATTTAAGGATGAAATCAACTTTTCGGTGTTTTGGTTCTCACTTCATTCCACCCCATCACTCCCCAGCCACACAACCCGCTTCTTGTCGCGCAGCTCGCTCTGGAAACACGCGGTCCAATAAGGCATTGATGTCTTGCCATTCTGTGGCCATTTGATCGGCTTGTGCTTGGGTCAACACGGTGCCTTGATTTTTGATGCGCTCGTTTTCGATGCGGGTGTAGTGAAACAGGTGCATTTCGGTGTTTGAATCCAGATAGGCTTGGTTGATGTGGGTGATGTTCTTTTCAGAGTCATCAACAAAAACAATTGCTGGGTAATGTTTGCCTGTTTTATTCAAGATGAACTGAAGCATTTTGCCTTTGTCCATGCCTGTTGTCATCATCACGCCATTGATGTAGCTGTAAGGACGATCCAATGCGCCGTCATAAACTGGTAATTCACCCTGTTTATCTGTCAGAGCTGATACCGTGAAATCCAATCCATGCACGGACAATTCACGCTCTGTGGCGCTGCGGTATTTGGGGGAACGAGATGTCAGGGCAAACACTGTAAGGCCTTGCTCTTGCCATTGACTGACTTGAGCAGGCACAGTTGATTCAGTTAAATCCATGGGACCCAGCTCGTACAACAAGCCAATGGCGTCTTGAAACAAACAAGCCACTTTTTGCTCAGGCGTGGGTTTGACGTCGAGTTTGCCACGTTGCCATTGGTACCAAACATCACCACCCAAATCGACGTCACTGGTCAATAAGGTGTTGTCGATGTCCAGCACCACCAACACCTGGTCATGACCATGGGCCTTCACCAGTTCGGCCACTTTTTCTGAGACCGATTGAAATGTGGTGGCGTGTTCATGAATGGTGGGTTGTTGACTTGGCCCAACAGCTTCAGGTGAATGGACACATGCCGCCAAGGCTGAAACCAAAAAGAACAAACTCAAATGCTTTGTCATGATGCTATTCGTTTAAAAAAATAGCAGCATCTTAACATTGAAAGATGAAAAAATGGTGACCACTACACCAACTGTCAATGTTGGACCATATCAACTCAACCTGCTTAACCCTAAGCACAGCACCTGATGCGTTCTGATGCCTCAAGTTCTGAAAGGCTCAGTAAGGAAGCATTAATGGTAAGATCAGCGGTTTCTGCGATACACCACCAACACCAACTCTGTAATGTCTTTGTCTTGGTCATTGCGATGCGCCTCGAACACCTGCTTTTGTGCTGTTGCATCCAGGCGTTGGTAATATTTGAACGTGCTTGGTTTTTGATCGCGTAAATACTGTTCCAACAAAGATTGTTCTGCGAACACATGTGACTCGGGGGTGGGGTCAAAAATATTGGGCCTGGGAGCCTCTTCAGCCCAAACGTGAAAAGTGAAAATGGTTAAAAACCAAAGTGATTTCTTCATGATTTGCCTCTCTCTTTTGTTCCTCTTTGATGCTACCTATTTTTTTTAGAGCTTTTAGTCTAAAGCCGCTCATGATGTGTTATCTTGTGCCCTTTATTGCACCTTTTGAGGAAAAAACATGAAGTCATTTGCCTTTGTTTTGCTGCTGATGTGCTGGTTCACAAGCGATGCCAAAGTCAGCAAAAAAGAAACGGAAAAATTTCAAGAACTGCTGACTCAAATTTGGCAAAACCAACTGGATTTAAGCCCTCAGTCGGCTGCTTATTTTGGTGATTTGAGCCGCAGCGCTGAACTCAATGATGTTTCAGCTGCATGGCACCTCCAACAAAATCAAGTGATTGAGTCGGCTTTGAAGGATTTGGTAAAAATCAAAACCCAAAAACTGTCCCAAACCGATCAGATCAACTGGCAAATGCAAAAAACCAGCCTTGAAAACACCTTGGCAGACAACCGGTTCAAAGAATATGAAATGCCCATCACGGCTGAGAATTCTTTTCATGTCAATTTGGCCACCATGCACCGTTTCGGTTCTTTTCAAACAGCCAATGACTACAAAGACCACTTGAAAAAGATGGCACAAGTGCCCCGCGTGGTGTCACAACACATCGAAAACATGAAAGCTGGATTGGCACGTGGGTTCACCCAACCCCAAGTCATCATTCAACACTACCCAACCTTCATTGACACTTACATCAAGGACAACGCCACTGAATCGGTGTTCTTCGAACCATTTGCCAACAAACCCGCACACATCGACGAAGCGGCCTTCAACGAATGGCAACAGCAGGCACAGCAAATCATCAGCGACCAAATCAACCCGGCATACAAACAATTCAAACGATTCATGGTGGATGAATACCTACCGGGCGCTCGCAGCACCATCGGTGCTTCATCTTTTCCTGACGGCCTGGCTTATTACCAACAACAAATCAAAGAATACACCACCTTAGACTGGTCGCCTGAAAAAATCCATGCCATCGGCCGGGCAGAAGTGAAGCGGATCCGTGCAGAAATGGAGCAAATCATCCAAGACCTTGAATTTGAAGGCAGCTTTGCTGATTTTCTTGAGTTTTTACGGACCGATGAACGCTTTTATGCCAAAACCCCAGATGAACTCCTGAAAGAAGCCAGAGACATCTCCAAACGCATGGATGGCAAACTGCCCGCCTTGTTCACCAAGCTGCCAAGGCAGCCTTATGCCGTTAATCCGGTTCCTGAAGGCATTGCACCCAATTACACCACGGGCAGGTATGTTTCAGCGCCGCTGGATTCGACCCGCCCGGGCCAATACTGGGTCAACACCTATGCCTTGGAAAAAAGGCCTCTCTACAACCTGGAAGCGTTGACTTTTCACGAAGCCGTTCCAGGCCATCATTTACAAGGCGCTTTGAACGCTGAACTCGAGGACCTGCCCAACTTCAGGCGTTACAGTTACATTTCGGCTTTTGGCGAAGGCTGGGCTTTGTATTGCGAAAAGCTGGCCAAAGAAGTCGGCTTTTACCAAGACCCTTACTCTGACTTTGGCCGTTTGACCTATGAAATGTGGCGTGCCATGCGTTTGGTGGTTGATACCGGCATGCATGCCATGGGCATGAGTCGAGAAGAAGCCATCCAACTGATGGAAGAAAACACCGCCCTTTCCAAACACAATGTCCGCACCGAAATTGACCGCTACATTGCTTGGCCAGGTCAAGCCCTGTCTTACAAGCTGGGTGAAATCAAAATTTGGGAATTGCGAAGAAAAGCAGAAAAAGCGCTGGGCAGTGCTTTTGACATCCGAACATTCCATGACGCCATCTTGGCCAAAGGACCTGTCCCTTTGTCTGTGTTAGAACAGTCGATTGATGCATACATTGCCGAGCAGACAGAAGCACAAAAACTGGTCAATTGTTTGGACTGCAAGTAGTCAACTTCAACCTAGTGAAGTGTCCTGTACTTGGACACTACACTAGCAACCCAGCACCGACTCATGGGTGCTGGGTTTCCATTCAGGACACGATGGAAGTATTCAGTCCCCCACCCAAGGCAGGTAGGTGTACCAGGTCACGATGGCCTCATCACCATTCACCACATCAACCATGAACCCCTCACCTGCATTTTCCAAACCCAAATAAGTACCCGATTTCCACTCATGGTCTGTGGTGTTGACCATGCCTTGATCTTGACAGTCCAATCCCGCACCATTGTGTGCCAACCGTTGTACCTGATATCCACCATTTCCAAATGAGCTGCCTTGGTAAACCGCATGGGATTGGTAGGTCATTTCAGCGGTGTGGCAGTCGATGAAACGGAATGTGACCGCGCCCCAAACCTTGTTGGTGATGTCATCTGAGTCAAAAAGATCACCGAACTGTCCCCCTTCAGAGACATACATTTCAGGCACCGTGATGGTGTCACCATCGACCTGGCCAACACCAATCACCCAAGCTTGTCGGTTGTTTTCTATTTCAAGTTGTTCCACATGCTTTTCAAGTCGGTAGACAAAGGTCGCCCCCCTCAACCCACCCGAACCATTGCTGACGATCGTTTCAAAACTGAAATCATTGGCGTTGTATCGGCGGATGGTGTTCATGCTGTCGCTGGAAGCCAGAAAATGACCCTCACCGTCTTTCATCAAAGCAGTGGCACCGGGCAAACTGACCACATCATCACTGATCAAACCGCCTGATAGATCAAAGGCAAAAATCTTGCCCTTACCATAGACCGTGACCAGCATTTGGTTGTTGACAAAAAGTATGGATCTGGGCCGATCCATGCCAAACTTTCCAGAAGGCACAAACTGCGATGTCGCACCCGTCTGGGGGTTGACCTTTAAAATGCTGTCAGAATCATAGCCTGGAACATACAAGGAACCATCAGGCCCCAAAGCCATACCAACATCAATGCCCCGAACTTTGTTGTTGTTTGCAGGCAAGACTGTTCCGAGTGATTGCCATGAGTTGGTGTCGATTTCGATGATGTTGTTGTCCGAGTAACTGCCCATATAAAAGCGGTCTTCCGTCAACTTCGCCACCGTGATGGGGTTGTTCATTAATCCAGGAGAAACCACTTCTGTGGCTTGAGATAACGTTTCTCGATCGAACTTGACCAGTTTGTGGTTGGACTCACTGACCACAACCACATCGCCATTGGCATCTTGAAACATGGCTTGAGGCCCCCTCAACACATTGTCTTCTGCCAAATCCCTGATGTAACCGCCGTCACAGCCATCAAAAATTTTGACGTTGTTGTTGAACCAACTGCTGACCAACAACAGTGAATCACAGTCACTGTTTCCCAGGTTTTGTCCCTCTGCCTTTGAAAATAAAAATATTAAAACGATGCTCAGAATTTTGGTTTTCATGAATTCCTCTTTGGTTATAAGTGGCTGAAATGGTAAAAAACCACCACTTTAAAATCCTTCGGAAAACTTCTTTTTGGTAAAATTTGGCCCATGAATGCAACAGGAAAGTTCGTCATCAAGGATTGGCGTTATGACGGTAACAGTGGTGAATTGGTCAACAACAACACCCGCCACCAACTCAACCCCCAACAGCGGCAACTGCTGCAACTGTTGATCACCCATGCGCCCGAAGTGGTCGACCGTGATGCCATCACTGAGGCATTGTGGCCTGACAGGGTGGTCAATGAAGATGCCATCTCCAGGTTGATCGCTGAAATCAGAAAAATGTTGGGCGAACGTGCCAGTGCCCCTCATTACATCAAAACCATACCCAAAAAAGGCTACCAATTGATCGCCCCCGTCGAGAACATGGCGGTTCAAAGGAAATGCCGCATGTGGCAGGTCTCTGTAGCGACCGTGGTGCTTTCATTGTTTGCTTTGCTCATACTGGCGCTTCAAACTGATGTGTCTGAACCCCTTTTGAAACAGTTGAACCATGCCAAGAAATTCACTGCAACCGCTGAAAGGGAACAGCACAGCCAAGTGTCTCCTGAAGGTCAATTCATCGCCTATGTGATTTTCCAAGTAGGCATGAGCACCATCAGGATTGATGATTTAACCAACTCTCAAAGACACAAGGAAATCACCGTTGCCGCACACCACTTGTTGTCGCCGACATGGATTGATGATCAAACCATTGCATTGCAAAAGGTCCATCAAAACCGATGCAGCGTGTGGGTTCATCATTTAGACAATCAAACATGGCTAGAAGTGGATGCATGTCACCCAGAGTTTGAATCCCGCGCATTGAACCACTCTGCGGCCAACAACCACTTGTACTATTCAGCAGTGGACGCAAACAACACCGTTCGCATCAAATCCCATGACCTCGAGACCCAAACATCGCAGTGGCTGACAAACAATGACCAAGCCACGTTGGTTGACACGGCGCCTTCCCTCAGTGATGATGGCAAGCAGTTGGCCTTCACCCGAGGCGATGAAGTGACCCGTAACATTTGGGTGTTGGATTTGGCTTCACAAAAGAGCCAACCCATCACCGAGGGATACCATTACATCAGCAGCCTGGCATGGTATGACAACTCACATTTGATCTTTGATTCTGACCGCTCAGGGTACCGCTCGTTGTGGTTCATCAACACCAAAGACAAAGCGCCGAAATCATTGGCAGCCATCGGAGGACAACACCCCTCATTCAGCCAGGACAAGTCCATCATGACTTACCAACAGGTCAATTACGAAGCCAACATTTGGCTGGCTGATGCGGGATCCGAACAAGCCCAACAAATCATACAATCCAACCGCTATGACAACTTCCCTGTCCACTCCCCAGATGGTCGACAGTTCGTTTATTCCAGCAACAGAGAAGATGTGGGTTCGATTTGGCGTTATGATTTAACCACGGGCCGGGATGAAAAATTGATCAGTGTCCCAGGCGCCAAACTCACTCGCCCGATTTGGCGTCATGATGGACAAGCCATTTTTGTTTCAGCCAACAGCGCTCAAGAAGGTTTGTTCAACGTGGTTTGGGAAGCATCGACACAACAAGTCAATCGAATCCAGTCATTACCAGCCGCCATCTTGGCCCAACACCAGTTTGGACAATGGTATTACTTGTTGAAAAACGATGAACAGCAGTTGGATCTGATCATTCAGTCAGAAAAAGAAACCCAGCAAATCAGACAGGTGGACCATTACCAACCCATTTCAAAAGACTGTCTGCTTTTCAGTCAAAAACACAACAACACTTTGTGGGAACATTGTCTGTCATCGGGGACCAGTCGCCCTTTCATGAATGACGATGGATCGATCAAGATGGGACAGTGGCAATTCCGATCACCACATGTCTATTACATTGATCACAGCCTTTATGGCATCTGGCAATTCAACCCACAAAACCAGACCTCACAGTCATTTTCCAAATTGCACCCCAATGGTGTGGGTGGCACATTCAGCATCCACCCTAACCTCCAGTCGGTTTTGCTTGTTGATTCAGAACCGCCCGATGCTGACATCATGATACATCGGGACACCAAACAGGGGCTATGAACGTTGGCCATCAACTCGATGGCCAACGTAGACTTACTCCACAGGTAAGACGTGTACTTTAGAGATGCTGGAGGTGATGCCGTGGTTGGCAGGTGGGTCAAAACGCCAGTTTTTCAATTGTTTTTGCACTGAAAACACCACCGATTGACTCAAGTTGCGACTGCTGCCTTTGACCCGAACCACTTCACCCTCTGGGTTGATGGTCACTTTGACTTTGACACTGTCTTTGTCATAAAAATAGGTTCTGGGAATGACGATGGGGTGAGACTCGATCACACGCCAATTGTATTCATCTGGGTCTGACAATGCTGGCTCAGGCAAAGCCACTTTGACTTCAGGTTCAGCAACCACAACTTGTTGTGGTTCAGTAGTGTCAACAGGTTCAACTGCTTCAATTGGTTCTGTGACGGGTGGCTTGGCCTTCGGTAGATCCATACCCAAATCGAAATCTGACATGTCTGTTTCGAGGTCCATTTCAGGGCGCAAATCATCATTTGCTGCTGCACTGGGGTCTTTGATGTCGATCATGTCAGGTTGTGTGGTGGGTGCTTTTGTGCGCTCAGGCAAGCCTTGCGACCAACTGGGTTTTTGTTTTTCATCTGATGCTTGTGCCCACGACCATTGAGGAATGAGCAGCAACATCAGCAAGAAGAGGTGTGGGTTCATGACGCTGTGTTAACTAAGGGTTCTCAATATCTGTCCTTATAAGTTAACCATTCAACGGCCAAAAATCAATTAATCTCAACAAATACAGCCCCTTTCGTCTTTTTTGCAATCAGATTTTTGGAATGATTGAAAAAATGACGTTTTGGGTCAATACTCATACCTCAATGCGGTGGGCATTATTTGCAGAATCATAAACCAATCCATCAACTGATTCTGCTCGATCACCATTGATGGCGGCGTTGAAAAAAACACGGACCGTTTCGTTACTTTCTAAATAAAACAAACCATGTTTTCTTTCAACCCCAGGTGCATCGGTGAAGTCCACATAGAAAGCTTTTTGGGCGTTCAACTGTTGCGCGGTGCGGCCCAAACGGTTGCGCTGAAAATTGGCATCTGACCATTTCAGCACCCAATCGTTTTCATTGATGGTGATGTATACCCTTTTGCCAATGTGGATTTGATCAACCCAACGGGCATGGCCCTTGTTGTCGACATCGGCCTGACACAGAATCACATTTTCAAAGACATTGCTTTCGGGCTCAAATTCAGCGTTCTGTATGTAGTTCTTGAACATCAAGTTACCCAAACTATAAGCCATCAATGACACTTTGACTCGACAGCTTTGCAATGTTCGTCGATCAAAGTCACCGGTCAGGTACCCTGCCAACTTGGTGATGGTGGCATCCAATGCCGTCGCCGATGCCATGGCCGCTCTTTTGGCCAATCGGTATTCTTGGGTGGCGAATCCTCCGGCGTTGGATGGCCATGAAAACAACACCACTTCAACACCATATAGGGTTTCTATGGCATGTGCTTTTTCCATACTTTCGACAAAGCTTTGGTTGAACCCATGGATAAAGAACAGGCAATTTTGGCAACGGGACTGCAAGGATTCCCTGAGTTGAATGAACACATTTTTGGAAGGGAGGTTGTCAGCTGTTAGCGCATCGGGCTCAGGGATTAAATCGATCAGCCAACCATTTTGATCTCTGTTAGCCCAAGCCAAACGAATTTCAGAGGGCCCTTTGTCATTGATGGATTCACCAAAAACCTGATCATCACCAACCAATCCATTCAAATGCGTCTTCCGAATGTTCCGGTTAGTGACGATGAGCATGGTCAGCCTATTTTCTTGATTATTCGGGCAATCAACAGCAGGATAACGGCACCGATGGTTGCGTTTATGATGGCACCCAGGATGCCACCGGCTATAGAAACGCCCAAAACTCCCATCACGTATTTACCGACAAACGCACCGGCAATGCCAATGATGATATCAACCACCAATCCAAAACTTTTGCCTTTGACCAAAATTCCTGCCAGCCAGCCAGCTACGGCACCGACCACCAACAAAATCAAAATGACTTCGATTCCCATAATGTTATCCTTTTTTTGAAAAAGTCAAATGATTATAACCCAAATGTCAGCAGCGGATTGTTGGATTTGATGATTCTGCACAAACACCCCATCAAGCACCGGGTCGGTGTTGGGTCAACCCGCACCCGGCTTCGTTTTATCAGTGATTGAATGTGATCTCTTCAACCTCTTCCCAAGACATGTAATGGGTGTTCCCTCCTTGTGTGATTAACAAGCCCAGATTTTCTGTCGTAAAACTGGCTGAATCATACATGTTGAGTTGTTCACCGGTTACCAATGTCACTTCACTGTGTTGCTCTGATTTCGGCTTGATCGATTTGATCATGAACAACGGCATGTAATAATCCAT
>JAUHZH010000053.1 GCA_030426065.1 Gammaproteobacteria bacterium | reverse complement strand
GCAATGACCTGATTGAAATGCTGCTGCAACACAGCCGCAGTTACAAATTCAACACCGCCATGCCGGTGCCCGATGCGGCCGCCAATTTGAAAGCATTGCAGCTGATCAAAACAGAACCGTGGCGACGAGAAAAAGTATTGGAGTTGATTCATTACTACAAAGAACAGGTCGTTCTTTATGACCTGGAATCACAGGCCATGCCCAGTGACTCTGCGATTCAGCCTTTTGGGGTCGGCGATGAAGCTAAGGCTTTGGAAAAAGCGGCCTATTTATTGGATCGCGGTATTTTTGTTTCCGCCATCCGTCCTCCCACCGTTCCAGCCAACCAGTGCCGGCTGCGATTCACCCTCACGGCACACATTGAAAAAGAAGACATTGATCTGTTGATTCAATGTTTGATTGGTAATTACTGAACATGGATGGGACAACCCTCACGTTATTTGCGCTCAGCTTAATGGCGGGCCTCGCCATGCCTTTGGGGGCCGTTTTGGCGTGGTTCGAACACATCAATAACCAACGCCTGAGGGCAACGATCAATCACGGTGTGATGGCATTTGGTGGTGGCTGTTTATTGGCCGCTGTGGGGTTGGTCCTGATACCTGAGGCCCGACCACATTTATCCATGGCAGCGATGTTGTTGGCTTTTGTATTCGGCGCCTTGTTGTTCATGGCTTTTGATGTGTGGATGGCCAAAAAACAATCCTCTGGCGGACAGCTGGCGGCCATGCTGGCTGACTTCATCCCAGAATCATTGGCATTGGGCACATTCATGGCAACCGGCAATGAACAAGTCCTGCTGTTGGCGGTATTGATTGCATTCCAAAATGTACCTGAAGGGTTCAACGCTTTTCGAGAAATGAAGGGTCACAGCCGTTGGTCTCACCGGAAACTGGTCTTTAGCTTTTTGATGATGGCTTTACTGGGGCCGGTGATGGCATTCACTGGTTATCACTTTTTGGCAGACCAGCACCAAGCTTTGGCTTGGGTGATGGCGATGGCATCCGGCGGGGTGTTGTACGCTGTGTTTCAAGACATTGCGCCCAAAGTCACAACAGACAACCGCCAAGCGCCCGCCATGGGCGCGATACTCGGGTTTTCGGTCGGATTGTTTGGCTTGTATTGGACTTGATGCCATGATCAAACTCAACCCATTTTCGACCCAAAAGCAATGAAAATCGTGACCTCATTGGGCCAAGGCCCGGTATTGAATGTGCTGCATGGTTGGGGCATGAATGCCCATTTGTTTGACGACTGGTCTCGGCAATTGGCCCAACATTTTCAGATTAATTTGATTGACTTGCCGGGTCATGGATTGAATCACAACCAACCCTTACCAGCTGATTTGGACGACATCGCCAAACTTGGAGTGCCCATTCCCAAAGGCATTTGGCTGGGTTGGTCGATGGGCGGCATGGTGGCCTTGAACCAAGCTTTACACCATGCCGATCAAGTCCAAGCATTGATCATGCTGTGTGCCACGCCGTGTTTTGTCTCGAGGCCACATTGGCCAGCTGGCACCGATGCACAGGTATTGCAACAGTTTGGCAGGGAATTGCAACAAGACGTCAAGAAAACCATACAAACCTTTTTGGCCTTGGAAGTGATGGGTGCCAAGGACGAACGCCAGCAATTGCGTGAATTGAAAGAAAAGGTCTTCGACCGTCCGCTGCCAGATGCCCAAGCATTGGCCACTGGTTTGGACCTGTTGGCGACCGTGGATTTGTCAGACCAATTGAAAAATTTACAAATGCCCTCATTATGGCTGTCCGGTCGTCGTGACCGTTTGGTATTGCCCGCGGCCATGGAACAGGCCGCAGCCGCATCTCAAGGCGAATACCACATGATTCGCGGCGCATCCCACGCACCCTTTTTGCACCAAGGTGATGAACTGATTGAACACATACTGGCCTTCATATGAGCTTGGAACACCACCAAATTAAAGCCGCTTTCAGTCAAGCGGCCGTCCGATACGAACAGCATGCTGTGTTACAGAAAGAAGCGATGTTGCGCTTAATTGATCGCGTCGCGTTTGATTTCACCACAGCACCAGAGCAAGTCTTGGATTTGGGCTGTGGAACCGGCTGGGGCACCACGGCATTGCTTGAGGCCTTTCCTGAATGTCGCATCATCGCGGCTGATTTTGCGCCCGACATGGTGGCATCCGTGCCTGCACACCAGCAAGTGGAAACCCGCCTGACCGATGCCCATTGCCTTGATGTTCATGCCGGCAGCATCGATTTGGTTTTTTCAAATCTGATGATTCAATGGTGTGACCAACAAACGGCTTTGCAAGAAATCAAAAGGGCTTTGAAACCCGGCGGCACCGTACACTTGACCAGCATGGGGGAACACACCTTACATGAACTCAAAGCCGCTTGGCGAGCGGCGGATGATGGCCCCCACGTCAACGATTTTGTTCCGGCCAATGAGTTGGCTGATTTGGCCTTGCGTTTGGGCTTTGAGGAAGTGGTCGCCGATTCCGAGATGATCACCATGACCTATGCCCAAGCCATTGACGTGATGCGCGATTTGAAACACATTGGCGCCCACAACACCGACCACAAACGCAGCAAAGGCCTGACTTCTCCTCAGGCACTGAAAACCGTGATGGCCGCCTATGAAGCGCACAAAACCGATCAAGGATTGTATCCTGCGACTTATGAATTGGTTTACCTGCGCGCCAAAAAACCTCAAAAAGATTCTGGTCTGTCTTTGCGCGTCAAATGACCTTGTTTCGAAACGGCTGGCAACTGTGAGCCTGTCGCGATGTTTTTGTTTTGGCTGAATTGAATCGACTGGGGAATGTTCGATTGTTTCTTGAATACCAGGTTCATCCGGGTCTGTTTCACCAAAAGGTAGTTTTTGGCTTCCAACGTGTCCAACAAAGGGAGCTGCCATTGTGAAGGGTTGTTTTCCACAATCAAACAATTGGGCAGCAAAGCATCATTGGCTTGAGATAAAAAAGGCACCAAAGCCAAGTCTTCGGCCCCTTCGATGTCGACCTTCATCACATCGACACGATCCTCTTTGGCCTGATACAACAAAGCCAGCAGGGGGTGGCATTCAATGGCAATCGATTGGCCTGCTTTGGGGTGGAGGCTGCTAGCCCCCAAGTTGTCATCGTCAATGAACAGGTCAAATTCACCTGATTGGTCACTGGCACCCTGCCTGATCACATCGCACCTGGCCGGTGTTTCAAATTGCGCTGCGGTTGCCGCCAAATTGAATGCCAGACGGTCTGCCACACTGGGGTTGGGTTCTATCGACACCACCCGGCCCAAAACACCCAAGTGGGCCAAAGCCAAACAACTGTAAATGCCGACATTGGCACCGACATCAACAAAAACACCGTCATTGGGCAGCGCTTGTTGCATCAAGTCGCGCTCGAGGGCATCAAATCGCCAAGGCATGAAAACAAAACCCCGTTCAGACACATTGTCATGTAAATGACAGCGCATCCGCACGTGATCAAGCTGCAAATCTAAAGGATGGTCCAATCCTTTCATCACCTTGCGACGGATCCATTGCGCGATTTGCTTGCTCATCCAAGATGGCTTCAATTGACGACAGCGGTCTATCAATCGCCGTTGCGTTTGATTCGGTCGGTATTGGCCAAAAGGTGTTTGTGACATGGGGGTTGCGTCGATCAGCTGCTCAGATAAAAAACATATTTTAAGTTTGTTACACTAAAATAGCGACATGGAAATGTCAATCGCACGCCAATTGGGCATTGAAGACAGCCTGTGGGCTGAAGCCATGGCATCCAAAGAGCGCATCGCCGCCATGACCGGCAGCAACGGTCAAACTTTCTGGCTTAAGAAACAAGCCCCAGCGCGAGGGGTTTGGCGCTACCGCGCCTTGAATTTTTTCACCCGCATCACACGATTACCGCTGCTCAAAGCCGTTCCTCAATTGGGCGGTCAAGTGGCTTTGGATACCGAAAGAGAGCGATTGCTCACGCTCAGAAAAGCAGGGGTTTTTGTGCCCAAAGTGGTGGCGCATGACAGCGGCTGGTTGTTGATTGCTGACCAAGGTGCATCCGTGGTGGCACAGTTCAAAAACCCGGATGTAGACCATGCCCACAAACAAGCCTTATTAACCGCTTGTTTACGCGCCATCAAAGCCGTCCATAAAAAAGAACAATATCTGAGTCAAGCCTTTGTCAGAAACATGGTTCAAGTTCGGCCTGATGAATTGGATATGGGCTTCATTGACTTTGAGGATGACCCCTTGGCTGTGATGACTTTGGCTGAGGCACAAGCCCGCGATCTGCTGTTGTTTGTCGATTCAGTGGCTCGATTTTTCCTCAAGGATCCCGAATTTTTTGAAGCCCAAATCGCACAATTCATAGAAGGTCACGATGAGGAGGTAGTGGACCTGCTGGTGACGACGGCCAAAAGGTTACAGTGGGTCACCAAAGTCCCTTTTCAAAGCCTGCTGGGCCACGATTACCAAAAACTGAAACTGGCTTTGCTGGCCTTGCGGCACTTGGCCGATTGATCAATCTATTGAGCTCTTGATAAGGGGTGAACCTTTGCCTACGAACTGCGCCTGGTCTTGGCGCAATTCATATCTTCTGAAAACCTATCCAAGTTCAGGACACTACACTTTGTACCAATGCCGCTGCATTTGTGAATACAAAAACGACGCCGTCCAAGTGATCAACACCAATCCCGTCAACGATTCAATACCAGCCAAATAACGCACCAAGCCATGAGGAGCAATGTCGCCATAGCCCAAAGTGGTGTACGAGGTATAAGAAAAGTAAACGCAGTCCCAAATGCTGCCATCAAAATTGCCATCGAAACTGCCCCAACCACCCGACTGCAACATCAGGTAATAAGCCAGGGCGAACAACCACACTTCCAGAGAATGAGCCAGCAAAGCACCCAGGACACCAATGACCAAGCGGAAACGGGGTTTAGACAAGTGTTTTGGCATGTACTTGGATAACAACACCAAGCATTCATAATGTATCAAAACCGCCAAAGCCACCACGACCACATTGACGAAGGTGGCCAGCAGCATCATGGCTGACACAAAGTTGAGAGTTGCTCTCGAATCGCGGCCAATGTGGATTCCGAGTACGGGGCATCAGGCATCGATGCACCCCACACCAAATCAGGCCATAATGAATCATCGTGTTTTCTGCCCACCACATGGATGTGCAACTGCGACACCACATTGCCAATGGCAGCGGTGTTGATCTTGTCACAACCCAGGTCTGCTTTCAGCCATTGGCCTAAGATCATGGCCAATTCAAAACTGCGTCGTTGAGAAAGTTGCGGTAACTCAAACCATTCGTTGACACCCAGCCCGTTGGGAACGATCACCAACCAGGGCAAGGCAGCACAGCGATTCAATAACACCACCAGGTCATCGGCTGCATAAACCACATGGTTGTCTGCCAACAACCGCTCATCGATTTCAAAAGGCGCTTGTTTCATGACCTCATTGTATCAAATGACAAGCCAGTGTAGTGCAGTTTCACAGTCAGCTGATAGCCCAGCCAAGTACAGGACACTACACTAGAAAAAGCAAACCCGATTCAAATGAATCGGGTTCTTTCTTCAACCACCAAAACCATCAGACCACAACAAATCATGATCAATAGGTACTTCAATGGCGCCGATGTCACAATCTGAGGTGCCATCACCATCACCATCGACTGGCCTTGGGTTGTTTTGTTGGTCATCATTCAACGCCGTGGGACCATAAAACAAACAGGATGCACTGGGAACGCTGTCGATCGCAGATGAATCCATGGTTGGGGTGAGTGCTGGCCATCCGCCTTCATCAAAAGACAATCCAGCCAACAATGGATCTTCCCGTCGATCTGAAGACGCATTGTATGGACATGAGCTGTCATCAATGCTGTTGCGGTGTGTATTGATCACAGCGGTGGAGCCACCACAATTGTCATCACCCTGAGGATAAGCCAATATGCTGGCGCCTATGCTGCCCAAAGAACCGCCATGGGCATAATAGCTGGCACCAAAATTGGCATGATTGAAAGCCAAAGTCGAATGGTACATGTAGAGCCACACGTTGTTGGGTTGTGGACCCGCCACTGTGCTGATGGCGCCCCCTCGGTTGGCCATGTTCATGGCCATCACGCTGTTGTAGACCCACGCTTGGGCGTTCAAGCCCACGTACATAGCACCGCCGTCATCAGCTGCCGTGTTACCAATGAAGGCATTGCGGTTCATGATGAATTTTTGATTGTTGTTGATGGCAGAAAGGTACATGCCTCCGGCACTGCCATCACTGATGTTGCGATAAAAACGGTTGTCATCAATCGTGGCATCCTCAGTGCTGCTGTGAGCAATCAATGTGGCACCTGAAAGATTGGTGGCTTGGTTGTTTTCAAAGTGGTTGTTACGCAGGATTAACCCTTCAGCCGAACCCCTGTCGATACTCAAAGCGCCACCCGTATCTGTGGCACTGTTGCTCATGAATACATTGTCACGAATGGTGAGTTGGCTTGCATAAGTTTGAAACAATGAAACGGCACCCCCTCGAGCTGCTTGGTTGTTTTCAAAAATCATGTCCTCAATCAGAATGGTGGCGTAATTGAAACTGGCACTGCTTTGCGACCGATAGATATTGATGGCGCCACCGTTGCCAGAACTGGGGTTCCCTCCCACCAAATGCAAACCTGAAAATTCCACCACATCTTCATCAGATTGAACTGGGTGAACGTCAAATATACGCCTGTTTGGAGCAGCAATGATTTGAACCGGATTACCTCCTATTGGGTTGGAAATGCGCATGCCGGCCAACACATCTATCTCTCCCGTTAACTGAATGGGTCCAGGCACCTGAATGACAACCCAGTCACCATTGTCAGGGTCACCTGCTGCACAACCATCAACAGCAAAATCAAAACTTGCAGCAACAATGGCCTCATTTAAATTACACAGGCCATCTGTGTTGTTGCGGTTGTCATCGTCACTGTTGACAAAAATAACGGCAGACTGACTGACCCCTGAAAACAACAGCAGTGTTAATAATAATGATTTCATAACTCACCTCTTTAAAAACCCATCTAACAACTGAGTGAGCTGAACACTGACATAAAAGTGAGATTATTTTCACGAAATGACCGCAAAAGTAGGCAATGGCAAAGGCTGGTCATATAAAATGATGCCACAAACATGCAAATGTGAAAAAAGACATGGATTACCAACAACTGACCCAAGCTTTGAATCAAAAGGCCACGGATTTGACCGATGGTCAACAACAGGACATGGCTTTTGCGTATGAGCACTTGAAAAAAATCGCTCGTTCGCAACGGTTCAAAGTCCGGGGCACTGGCCTCAACACCACAGCATTGGTCAATGAGGCTTGGTTAAAAAGCCAGGGCAAAGCCAACAGTTTCAGTGACCGCAACCATTTTTTTGCTTATTGTTCTTTGGCCATGCGACACATTTTATTGAATGAAGCCAAGAAAAACAGACTGATCACATATGTTGATCACGATGCGCAAGTTGAACAACCACTTTTGAAAGAATCAGACACTTTGATGGATTTAGAACGGCAATTGGAAAGGTTGAAACAATTTGATGCCAGACTGGAACAAATATTCACCTATAAATTTTTTGGTGACATGGATTTTGATGCCATTGCCGATGTCATGAATGTCAGTGAACGCACCGTTTTCAGGGACTGGAAAAAAGCCAAGGCCATGCTGGCCGCCGCCATGCAATGAGCGATCAAGACATCCATCAATTGTGGTCGAAAATCAATCAGTCATTCGATGATGACGAAGCCGCTGAAATCGATGCCGTTTTGGCCGAGCACGGCATAAACACCCAACCCAACTTATCATCGCTTGAAGACATGGCCAGTGGTTTGGTTAACCGATCCTTCGGATTGGGTGATCAAGCCATCCCAAAGCTCTCCAACAAGTACAACATCATCAAACCACTGGACTACGGTGGGCAAAGTGAAGTCTTTTTGGCTGAACGCTCAGATGGCGTCTATCAACAAACCGTTGTCATCAAGTTCATGTCAGAAGCTTACCAACTGGATCAACTGAAACAACAGTTTCGCCAAGAGATGCAGGTACTGGCTGATTTGTCTCACCCAGGAGTGGTGCCCATTTTAGATGCTGGCATCACGAAACACGGGCAGCCTTGGCTGGTGCTCGAGTACATCGAGGGTGTCCACATCGATGACCCAACGCTTTTGAAACAACTCAGTGAAGAGCAATTGGTCACCTTGGTGATGGATGTTTGTGATGCCTTGTCTTTTGTTCACCGGCACGGAGTCTGCCATTTAGACGTCAAACCCAGTAACATATTGGTTCAATCTATCAATGACATGTGGCATCCCAAGTTGATTGATTTTGGTATCGCCCAAAACCCTGAACAAGCAAAGGAAGCGGCCTTTGGTACTTTGGGGTACAGTGCGCCAGAAGTTCAGCAAGGCGACCTCAGCCCATCAGCAGACATCTATGCTGTTGGCATTTTGCTGGCCCAATTATTAACCCGAGGTAAAGTGCTTAACATCGGCACACTGACACCAGATCAAAGGCAAAACCTGATGGCCCGACACCCACTCAATCAAAATTTGATTGCCATCATCAACCGCGCCACAGAATCGCAACCACATTCACGCTATCATGACATACAAGTCTTGCGCGCTGACCTAAATCATGCCTTGCTTGGCTTGCCATTGAGTTTTGAACAGGGATTGTGGACGGCTTTCAAAAAGACCGTGAAACGACACCAATGGCTTTCATTGGTGCTTTCAGGTTTGGTGCTTCTGGGCGGATTTTTTGCCATCAAGTACACCCATGACATCAAACAGCTTCAATCCATCACCCAAAAAGAAAAGCAACAGAGTGAAGAACTGATGAATTTCATGCTGGGTGAACTGCACCAGCAGTTGGCAAAAATCGGCCGTGTTGATGTGCTCCAAACCGTGGCCGAACAGAGCATAAACCATTTAGCACAGCAAGACCCCGCCACCAAGGCACCATTGGATCATTTGCATGCCGCCCGGGCCTATTTGAACGCAGGCCATGTGTTCGATGACTTGGAATTGTCGGCCCAAGGCAAATCAGCTTACGAACAAGCCAAGGCAGAACTGGTGCCACTGGAAAACCTGCCTGACAATGACATCAACCGCAAAAATTTATTGAGTGAAATCAACGTCAGTCTGAGCCAGGTGATGAGTTCAGAAGGGCAGCAAGAAGTCACCGAAAAAATCCTTCTCGAAAGCATCCAAATTGCAGAAGGATTGAATGAAATGGGCATGCTGCACAAGCCGATTAAATTGTGGGAGGCTTACCTGCAATTGGGTTGGCACCACCTCGAATACGGCGATGATCAAAAAGCACTGCAACGCATTCAACAGGCAT
>JAUHZH010000052.1 GCA_030426065.1 Gammaproteobacteria bacterium | reverse complement strand
CCAAAATGAAACCCTTAATCACAACAGCCACGGTCACGGTGGCGCTGCCCACGGCAGCGTCAAAGAATACGTGTGGGGCTTGGTCCTGTCCATCGCATTGACTTTGATTCCTTTTGCTTTGGTCATGTATGGCAGCTTGAGTGATGGATTGACCTTGTCGATCATCTTGCTGTGTGCTGTGGCACAAATCATGGTGCAATTGGTGTTTTTCTTGCACATGAACACGTCATCAGAACAAATTTGGAACACCACTTCTGCCGTGTTCATCGTTTTGATCACCGCCATTTTGGTTTTGGGGTCCATTTGGATCATGCAACACTTGAACCACAACATGCTGATGGGGCACTGATGAAAACGCTCAACCCAACCCAAAAAACACTGCTGGCCATCTTCGCCACTTTGCTGCTGGTGATGGTGCTGTTCTTTGCCACCTCAGAGCAAGATTGGGGACAAAAAACACCATCCCAGTTCGCTGATCTGGGCGGTGAGTTCTCCGTTGAAACACAGTCAGGAACAATTCATTTATCAGATTTCAAAGGACAAACAGTCGTTATGTACTTTGGCTTTTTGAATTGTCCAGACGTTTGCCCGAATTCAATGTTGACCATCCAAAGGGCACTGAAAAAATTGACAGCACAAGAAAAAGAACAAGTCCAGGTCATCCTCATCAGTGTTGATCCTGATCGAGATGACGTGGATGCCTTGGCAGATTATGTGGCTTTTTACGATGACAACTTCATTGGCGCAACAGCAAACAAAGCCGTGATTGATCAAATCACCCAACAGTACGCGGCGTTTTATAGCGTCGATGCCAGCGATGATTATCAAGTCACCCACTCTTCCCGGTATTACGTCATTGACGGCGAAGGCCAGTTACAAGACGCCATGCGCCACAGCACCACTGCCAACGAATTGGCGGCCAGAATCCGATCCGTCAACCCATCATAACAGGAACACATCAGATGAAAATCAACATCATCACTCAGAACCCCAGCCAACGAGGCATCTTAATTGCTGGAATTTGTGCATTGATTGCCACCATGGGCTTTGCCCGGTATGCCTTTACGCCGATGATTCCACATATGCAAAGCCAAATGGGCATGAGCGAAAGTTTGGCTGGTTGGTTGGCTGGCTGGAATTATCTGGGCTATTTGACCGGCTTGTTCATGGTTTGGTTGATGCGCGATTTGCGGTTGAAAGATTTTTTCTATCGCTATGGCCTGTTCCTTTCGGTGTTCACCACGGCCATCATGGCCGCCCATGAAAATGCTTTGATTTGGTACTTGAGTCGCTACTTTGCCGGCATCTCGACCGCATTGGGTTTCATGTTGGGCTCGGGGTTGGTGTTCAAATGGTTGATCAGCAATGGCCACAGACAACGCATGGGTGTCCACTTTGCTGGTGCCGGATTGGGCATCATTTTGAGTGCTTTGGTGGTTGAATTCACAGTCATGGAAGCTTTGGCCATGAATTGGCGATTGCAATGGCTGGTTTTGGCTGCTTTTGGCGCCTTGTTCACATTGCCGGCGTTTTATTTGGTGCCGCTGCCTGACAAAGAAGACGTCATGGCCCACAAAACCATCGACAAAAGCACTGAACCCTCGAAAAGGTGGTTGTGGTTACTCACCATCGCTTATGTTTGTGCTGGCTTCAGCAACACAGCCAATGTGACGTTCACTTCCTTGATGGCTGAGTACGTGCCCTTGGCTGGACAAGGCACCTTGATGTGGGTTTTGGTGGGTCTGGCAGCTGCCCCTGCACCATTCATATGGAATCGATTCGGTCGTCAACACGGTTTTTTGAATGCCATCCGCCTGGCATTTGTCTTTAACATCATCAGCAATTTGTTGCTGGTGTTTTCTGACCAATATTGGGCCGTGGCCGCCAGTGCTTTGACCTTTGGCTTCTCTTTCATGGGCATTGTTTCTCTGGTCTTGAGTATCATTGGTAACAAGTACGGTCATCGTTCCACCCAAGTCATGGCGCAATTGACGCTGGGTTATTGTTTGGCACAAATCATCTCACCGATCTTGACAGGCACTTTGACAGAACAAACCGGCAATTTTTCGCTTTCATTGCTCATCATCAGTGCCATCATGGGGCTGGGTTTGCTGTGTTTGGGCTTGATGCGCAGGGAATGACATCTGAGGTGTGACCCAAAGCAAGCAGTCGGTTATAATACCGATTCCTCCAAATCATGAGTTTTCATGAGCGAAAACAAACTCAACAAAACAGTGGTGTACGGATTGGGGGCCATGGGCAGACCCATGGCACGCAACCTGCACCAACAAGGCCTGTTGCTGGGCGTTAAAAACCGGACCGAGGGCAAAACCAAGGCCCTCATCAATGAACTTTCACTGGAAACCTTTGACAACGACCAAGCGATGCTTGAAGCCGCTGACTCCGTCATCACATGTGTATCGGCTGACCAGGATTTGCACCAAGTGATTGAAGACGTCATGGATCATTTGTCCGAAGGCGCGGTGGTCATTGATTGCTCTACGGTCAGTCCCAAAACCGCCAGGGAAGTGGCTGAAAAGCTGGCTGGCAAAGACATCGGTTTTTTGGATGCACCTGTATCTGGTGGCGTTGAAGGGGCCAAAAAAGGCACGCTGTCCATCATGATCGGTGGAGAAAGGGACGATTACAAGCGGGCCAGCGATGTGTTCGCCGCCATCGGTTCTCAAATCACCCACATGGGTAAAGTTGGCCAAGGCCAAGCCACCAAAGCCGTTAATCAAGTGATGGTGGCAGGCGTGGCTCAAGCGGTCTGTGGCGCTTTGGCTTTTGCCGAAAACTGCAACCTGGACATGAAAAAAACCATCGAAGTCTTGAGTGCAGGCGCCGCCGGCAATTGGTTCCTCGACAACCGTGGCCACACCATGGTGAAAGATGAATTCAATGTTGGTTTCAAACTGCAACTGTTACACAAAGATTTACACATCTGTCAGGAAGCCATGGCTGACATGGATGCCCGCATGCCTTTGGTCGATGACAGCATCGCCGATTATGGCGAATTGATGGATCGCGGTCATGGCGATGAAGACATTTCGGCCTTGATCCGCCTGCGCAGAGAATTGTTTGATAAAACCGATTCAGAATAGGTCAGACCATGAGTGAAAAAACCACACATTTCGGTTTCAAAGACGTTGCCTTGAAAGACAAGGAAAAGTTGGTGGGACAAGTGTTCACCTCCGTCGCCAGCAAATACGATGTCATGAACGACATGATGTCAGCAGGCATCCACCGCATTTGGAAACGCCATTTTGTTGGCACTTCCGGCATCCACAAAGGCAATCGTGTCTTGGACTTGGCCGGTGGTACTGGCGACATCGCCAAACTGTTGATGCCTGTGGTGGGTGAGTCAGGCCACGTGGTCATCGGGGACATCAACCAAGCCATGCTGGACGTCGGTCATGATCGCATGATCGATGCCGGTTTTTTTGGTCGCTTTGAGTGCATTCAAATGAATGCCGAAGCCCTGCCCTTTGATGACAACAGTTTCGATGCCATCACCATGGCTTTTGGCCTGCGCAACGTCACGGACAAACAGCAGGCATTGAATGAAATGGAACGTGTTCTCAAACCAGGCGGTAAAGCCTTGGTGCTTGAGTTTTCTCAAGTCAATAATGAGATCCTGAGCAAACTCTACGATTTTTATTCCTTCAAAATCTTGCCTGAGATCGGTCAGTTGGTTGCTGGAGACCGCGAATCTTACCAATACCTGGTGGAATCGATTCGCAAACACCCAGACCAAGAAACGTTGAAAGGCATGTTTGAAGCCGCGGGCATGGACCTGTGCCAGTATGAAAACCTCTCTGGTGGCATGGTGGCCATCCATCGGGGCCACAAAATATGAGCACCACCCTGCCTCCACCGGTTGCCCGTTTGATCAGCAGGGCTTTGGCCAAAGCCATCAAGCACGACCCTGATTCTCAGAAAAAACTGAAAAGCATGGCAGGGAAAGTCGTCGATTTGGTCATCATGCCGATTGAACATCACTTACCACTGGCCATCCTCGAAGACCGCATTGAAGTGCTCAGTTCAGTTCCTGAAACGGTCGACACCACGATTTCTGGTAAACCAACATCCTTGTTTGCCATGAGTCAAAACCAACACATCCCTGGCCTGGACGGGGTCAGCATCAATGGTGACGCCACAGCTGGTCAATTCATTGCTGACTTCTTGAAGCAATTGAAGCCGGATTGGGAAGAAGCCCTGGCCGATGTTTTTGGCGACGTTCCCGGTTACCGAATTTCCGAAACCTTAAAGACGGCCAAAACCATTGGCAGCAACCTGATCAACACCTTTTTCAACAACAGCAAAGAATACCTGCTGTATGAAAACCAAGAACTGGTTCGCAGCGATGAAATGGAACAATTTTTGGACGATGTGGATGATTTGAAATCCGACACCGCACGCATAGAACAACGCATAGAAGCCCTGAAAAAACAACCATGAAATTGATCCGCTTGTTCATCATCCTTCGAACTTTGGTCGCTTACCGCGTCACCAACTTGCTGCCCATCAATTCCACACTGGGCTGGCACAAGCTGATTCACTTGTTGGCACCATTCGCACCACTCAGGCACCTCCATTTAAGCGATGGCCAGCGACTGCGAACTGCTTTAGAAAAACTCGGACCCATTTTCATCAAACTGGGCCAGACTTTGTCTACCCGCCCTGATTTGATCCCTGTTGAGATCGCCAAAGCGCTGGAAAAGTTGCAAGACGACGTCGAGCCCATCTCTTGGTCAGAAGCCAAAGCCGTGATTGATGCGGGGCTGAACGGTCAAGCCGAAACGGCGTTTCAACACATCGAAGAACAGGCCTTGGCTTCGGCTTCCATCGCTCAAGTCCATGCAGCCACCTTGGCCAATGGCGATGATGTGGTGATCAAAATCTTGCGCCCTGGCATCGGTAAGAAAATCACCCGAGATGTGGCATTGATGAAGCATTTGGCTGCCTTTGCAGATCGGTTTTTGTCACCAGGCGTACAAGTGGATCATGTCGAAATCGTTGAAGAGTTTGAAAAAACCATCCACGACGAACTGGACTTGCAACGCGAAGCCGCCAATGCATCGGTGCTGCGCAAGCACTTCAATGATTCAAAAGACCTGTACATTCCCAAAATCTATTGGGACCACTGCAAAACCCAAATCATGGTGCAAGAGCGCATCCACGGCATCTCCATCAAGGATTTCGACGCCCTGCGTGCCGCCAACATCAACTTCGAAGCCTTGGCAGAAAAAGGGTTGAACATTTTTTACACCCAAGTGTTCCGTGACAACTTTTTCCATGCCGACATGCACCCCGGGAACATCTTCATCAACCCAGACAACCCAGAAGACCCGCAAATCATTTTGCTCGATTTCGGCATCTGTGGCTCCTTGCCCAAAGGCCATCGCGTTGATTTGGCCAACAACTTCATGGCCTTTTTCAAGCAAGATTACCGACGCATCGCTGAATTGCACATCGAATCGGGTTGGGTGCCTGAAGACACCAACTTGGAAGACTTGGAAGCGGCCACGCGCACCATATGTGAGCCGTATTTTTCACGCCCCATCGAAGAAATTTCTTTCGGTGAAGTGATGCTGAAAACCTTCCAAATGGCCAAACGCTTCCAGTTGATCATCCAACCCGAATTCATCTTGTTGCAAAAGACCCTGCTCAACATCGAAGGTTTGGGCCGTCAACTCTATCCGCAACTCGACATCTGGCAGTCATCAGAACCCGTGTTGCGCGACATCATGAAAAACCACTATGGCAGCCAAAATGCCATGAAAAAAATCAAACAAAACCTGCCCAAATGGCTCGACCAACTGGCTGAGGCACCACAAATGTTTAATCAATTGTTGGCACAGCAGGTCAAACCCCTGCCCCGTCACATGAAACTGGCAGCCCAAAAGGCCGAACAAAAAGCCAACCGCGACAAACGCCAAAACCGCTGCACCTTGCTCGCAGCCGGGGCCTTGATTTCAGGTACGGTCCTTTTGAACCAAGGAGGCAGCGCCAGCCTGATCGAAAGCCTGCCCAACAGCAGTTTGGTGTTCTATGCCATCTCAGCAGTCTTGGCTCTTTGGTCCATGAAAAAGTGATTGAACTAGATCAGCAAAAACAATGACAGATCAGATCTGATTAAACACCCGTTTCTAAAACTGTTGAACCTAACCGTCATAGGCCATGAATGGCTTCGGGCATTGTATATAGAGGACAAATCTTGGTCTGATTGAATGGATTTACCCTTGATCATCCTAATTGGACGAACTGACCATTGAATAAGGCATTTTTCGCACATTCATCCACGGTGTGATTGACAGTGGTGTTTCCTAGATTATTCACTCAAATCGTTCGCTTTATTTGTCACAAGGCCTTGGTGTGGTCACCTAAAGGCCTGCTTTTGATGTCGTCTTATTCACATTATTTTAAGCTTCAGGTTTTTACAATGGCCCCAACGAAAAGCGGACTTAATGACATGAATAAAATTAAAACCATCCAACTGACATTCTTTTTAGTCACCATCATCGGATTACAAGGCTGTACCACTTCTGATCCTTACACAGGTGAACAGCGCACCCGAAAAACCGTCAAATACGGAGCCATTGGAGCCGTCGTTTGCGGTTTAGTCGGAGCCACCAAAAACTCGAAACATGCTAGAAATGCGGCAGCCGGCTGTGGTGCCATTGGCGCAGGTATCGGTGCTTATATGGATCACCAAGAACGCGATTTGCGACGTGAATTGGTTGGTACTGGTGTACAAGTCCGCAGGGACGGGGATCAAATCCACCTGATCATGCCCGGCAACATCACGTTCAACACAGCAGAATACTCCATCCGCAGCAGCTTTTATGGCACTTTGAACTCAGTGGCCAAAGTGTTATACAAATACAAAGACACCAAGTTAGACATCATCGGCCACACCGATTCGATCGGCAGCGATTCTGACAATTATGAACTGTCACGACAACGTGCATTCAGTGTCGCAGACTATTTGGCTTCTCAGGGGGTTCCATCCAGACGTTTGTCTCCTGTTGGGGCCGGCGAAAGACAACCCATCGCTGACAACAAGTATGAATCAGGACGTTCGCAGAATCGCCGTGTTGAGCTTTACATCACTGCGACTGAATATTAAAAGGCAGGAATGATCTAAAGCCTGCCCTACTGCAGCTTGGTGTTCTATGCCACCTCAGCAGTCCTGGCCATGTGTTCCATGAAAAAATAAATCAACCCATACCCTCGCATCCGTTGCGAGGGTTTCACCCCCAAATTCCATTTTTTTCAACATACACACTGTTATTTCCAACCTCAATTGACTACCCTATTGGACTTTCGTAGAGAGGATATGACAGTGAAAAACAAAACAAAAAAGAACGGTCAGACCGTCGGTTGGGTGTTGTTGGGGTTATTGACCCAATTCAATGCCCAAGCCAAGAACGTGATGACGCCCGAGAAATTGTGGCAGGTGAAACGGGTCAGCCCACTGGGTTTGAACACCGCCAAAACCCACGTGATTTACCAAGTCTCCACACCCAGTGTGGAAAACAATGACTTCAACAAGAAAGTTTATCAAGTCGCCATCAAGGACGGCAAAACACAACTGCTGGAAGGTTACCAAGGTTTGTTGATGGATGACAAAATTTCACCCGATGGCAGCAAAAAACTGTTCCATGAATCGGTCGCCATTGATAAAGTTTTGGCCACAGACATTCACGGCGAACTGGATCAAGCCAACGCCTACGTCTTTGATGATTTGAACTACCGCCATTGGGACACCTGGAACGACGGTTCTTTCAACCACGTCTTTTACCAAGATTTGGCCACCGAAGAAAAAGTGGACATCATGAAGGGCGAAGCATTTGCATCTCCGCAATCACCTTTTGGTGGACCCGAAGACTACATCTGGGGTCCCAAAGGCGAAAACATTTACTACGTCAGTAAAAAGTTGCAAGGCACTGCCTATGTGACCAGCACCAACACCGACATCTATCGCTTCAATCTGACCAGCCAAGAAACCACCAACTTAACCGAAGGCAACCCGGGGTACGACACCAGTCCTGCATTTTCTTCGGCAGGACAATTGGCCTGGCTGCGCATGGATGAACCGGGATATGAGGCCGACAAAAACGATTTGATGGTGATGTTCGGTGACCAGGCAGTTAACTTAACGGACCATTGGGATGGCACGGTTTCCAGCTTTTTGTGGAACCAAGGTGGCGATGTGATTTATTTCATCGCGCCCATTGCCGGCACCAAGCAGTTGTTCCGCATACCCGTCACCGAAAAAAGCGGCGCCAAAATCAAACAAATGACCGAAGGCCCATTCGATGTCAATGGCATCGTGGCGGAAACCGACGGCCAGTTGATCGTGACCCGCAACAGCATGAATGCGGCCAAAGAGATCTACCGTTACGACTTATCAGACAAAACACTCCATGCCTTGACTGATGTGAATGGCGCGTTTTACCACGCTTTGGATTTACCAACCGTGAAAAAACGCATGGTGACCACCCATGATGACCAAGAAATGCTGGTTTGGGTGATTTACCCACCTGGGTTTAATGAAAGCCAAAAATACCCCACCTTGCTTTATTTACAAGGCGGCCCGCAATCACCCTTGTCTCAGTTTTATTCCTTCCGCTGGAATTTCCAACTGATGGCCTCACAAGGCTACATTGTGGTCGCACCCAATCGCCGTGGCATGCCCGGTCACGGTGTCGAATGGAATGAAGCCATCAGCAAGGATTGGGGCGGCGCGGTGATGAAAGATTACTTGGCAGCCATTGATGATGTCGCCAAGGAATCTTATGTTGATACTGACCGCCTGGGTGCAGTGGGTGCCAGTTTTGGTGGTTATTCGGCCTTTTACTTGGCCGGTCAGCACAATGGCCGCTTCAAAACATTCATCTCGCACGACGGCATTTTTGACATGCGCAGCATGTACGGCACCACCGAAGAGTTGTTCTTTGTCAACCACGACATGGGCGGCGCTTACTGGGACAAACGCAACGCAGCGGCGCAAAAATCACACACCGCATACAACCCCATTGAATTCATCGCCAACTGGGACACACCCATGCTGGTGATCCATGGCGGCAAAGATTACCGCGTTCCCTTGGGGCAAGGCATTCAAGCCTTCCAAGCCGCCAAACTGCGCGGCCTGAAAAGCCGTTTCCTGTATTTCCCAGAAGAAAACCACTGGGTCCTGACACCACAGAACGGCATCGTCTGGCAACGAGAATTCTTCCGCTGGTTGGATGAAACTTTGTGAGATGCCATTGGCAATAAAAAATTATTTAAGAAACCAAGCCAACCTTAAGTTTTGGGTTGGCTTTTTTTTTATAAAGGATTAGCAAAGCATCATTCAAAACCATCAAGG
>JAUHZH010000435.1 GCA_030426065.1 Gammaproteobacteria bacterium | reverse complement strand
CATCAGCATTTCTCACAACATCGGAAACCACCTCATCAACGACAACGGCAATTGGGACACCTTCATCTGGTTTGCGCCCAAAGTCAGCATCAGTTACTCAGGCCAACAAGAAATTCACCACTACCACAACACCAAAGACGAAAGGGTTGCAGCACACGGTAACGTTTACCAAGCCACTTATCAGCTCAACCCAGAAGGCAAACGCATCAGCCTCAGTTTCACTGATGAACAAGGCCAAGCCAGTGACTTGACTGGGAGAATGACTGACGTTGCGAACCACATAAGTACCCGTGACCACCAGTTGTGAATTGTTGTTCATTCGGGCAAGAAAACCGGCACCAGAAACCGTGCTGCTGGTCGATTCTGCTGTGTTGTTATTGAACACGCTGTCGATGATGTGGACTTGGCTGTTGCTGAATCCAGTGACAGACAAACCACCTCCGGTGGCGCTGTTGGTACTGGTGGCGTAATTGTAGGCCAGCAGCAAAGAATCCATGGTGAACACGGAGGCGTTGTTGACCATCGCATTGATGCCTGCGCCGAAGCCGACACCAGAGCCGCGCTGAATGGCGAAGTTGTGAAGTGTCAATTGGCCGTCGAATACATTGACATTCATCACCCGGTTGGTGCCATAGACATTGAAGTTACCACCGGCATGCAGGTTGGTGTCAATGTAACTGCTGCTTTGGGTATTGAAATCACTGTCCCAACCACCGGATACCGTCAAATTGGTGCCATTGCTGATGCTGATGGAGACATTGATGTTGAACGCGTTGCCGGTTTGGATCCGCACTTCTTCCGTACCTCCAGCTGCAATGGCTGCATCAATCGCCGTTTGCAAGTCGTGGTAGTCGGCATTGGGATTGCCCGAATGACTGATGGTATGCACCGCCGCATCGGCCACAGAAAAAAACAAAAACAAACACCATAATCCTTTGTGTTTCATGATAATCACCTCGTAAAAAATTCATGTCGTTGAAGACCTTTCCTTCTACTGACACTGGCTATAACAAGGCAGGCAGTGATTCACTGCCATTTATTTTATGTTTCCATTAATGATCGGTTGTTAATTCCTTAGATTTGTAATTAATCGCCCATTGATATAATGGCTTTTCAATCGTCAAGTACAGAAGGTGGCTGATGATGAGTGTTCCCAGTATCATCAGGGAAAACCCAGTCCATGCCAAGGATCCCTGTGTTAACCAATCTCGTAAGCCAACAGCATAAAACCAACCTAATAGGATGGTGTGGAACAAGTAAAGGGTATAAGACGAATCACCGAGTTTAACGATCAGAGATGGCTTTTTGTTCTGATTTTTACTTTCGGTGGTCAGCGCCAAATAAACAAGGGCAAATGAAAACACGCCAAAGCTGATCACCCTCAGGCCCGCATTGTGCCATTCTTGGTGGACACCAACCAGTAAGCCAACAATACCAAGCGCAAGCACACCACAGAACAGCACCCTGTTTTGGGTCAGTACAGCTCGTTGTCGCCATAACACAAAGCCAGCATAAAACTCCAATATCATCGGAGACATCAAAAAATCAAGAAGGGGAAACAGGTGGTAATCAATGGTGTTTATTTTAATGATGATGGCGATGCTGTGTAAAAACATCCAAAACATGGGCTTTTTGGCAGTCAGAAGCAACAAAACGCCGACAACCAAATAAAAAAATAATTCATAGGTCAAAGACCAAGAAGGAAAAATAAGCAACGAATCCATCTTCAGGCTCATCAGTGTGAATGAACCCAAGAGGTCAATATGTGGTAAGCGCTCAGGATGGTAAAAGGCATGAATCACCCAAGCCAAGGCGAACATGGGCCAATAGCCCAAAAAAATCCTGAGGAATCTTTTCTTGAAAAACAAAGTGTCCTTGGGTTGCTTGTCGAGTGATTTGGCAATCACCAATC
>JAUHZH010000434.1 GCA_030426065.1 Gammaproteobacteria bacterium | reverse complement strand
AGGCAAAGTCCACTGGGTAAAACAAGCCTTGCTCTTCTGCAAAATTTTGCAACTGTTCAGTGATCACTCCGGCACCCACCTTTACGGTTTGGTCTGTTGGGTTGAAGTCGCCGATTTCATTGAGGCGAACCAATGAGACCACCCATTCGCCCATGGTTGCCACCGCGCCACCTGAATAACCGGTTCGGCCGCCAGAAGGTACAATCACAACGTCCACTTCGTTCGCTAATTGGACTATCGCTTGCACTTCTTCAGTGTTGTTGGGGTAAAACACCACCGAGGCCTTGGGCTCATGGAAACGGGTCCAATCTTGACCAAAATGTTCCAGATCGGCAGGTCGCATAGAAAATGCGACTTCGGGTAGGCGATTTTGTAATAAAGTTTCGAGGGTGTCGGGGGTCATATCTGTTAGAATCCTCACCTTTCCAAGGTTGATTTCTCAGGTTAAATACAGGCGAAAGAATATGTCCAAACTGTCATTAAGTAAAGAAAAAATAAAAGTGGTTTTGTTGGAAGGCGTACACCCCGACGCTGAAGCCATGTTTCGCCAAGACGGCTACAACAACATCCACGTACTGAAATCCACCCCCGCAGACGATGAACTCAAGGCCTTGCTCAAAGATGCCCACATTCTGGGCATCCGTTCTCGCACCCAGCTGAAAGATGAAGTGCTTGATGCTTGTGAAAAACTGATGGCAGTGGGGACTTTTTGTATTGGAACCAACCAAGTGGACTTGGACACCTGTAACCAACGAGGTATTCCGGTCTTCAACGCCCCTTACTCCAACACCCGAAGTGTCGCGGAACTGGTATTGGGTGAAATCATCTTGTTGTTGCGAGGCATCCCAGAAAAAAACGCCAAAGCCCACCGTGGCGAATGGTTTAAATCAGCCATCAACTCCAATGAAACCCGCGGCAAAACCTTGGGCATTGTTGGCTTTGGTCACATTGGTTCCCAACTGGGCATACTCGCTGAAGCCGTGGGCATGCGCGTCAAATACTATGACATTGAGAACAAGCTGCCACTCGGCAATTGCCAGGCAGTGAACAGTTTAGAAGCATTGTTGCCACAAGTGGACGTATTGAGCTTGCATGTGCCTGCCACCGACCAAACCGCCAACATGATCACCGGCAAGGAACTGTCATTGTTGCCACAGGGTGCGTTTTTGATCAATGCTGCGAGGGGCAACATCGTTGACATCGATGCATTGGCCGACCACCTGCAACGCGGTCATTTGAACGGCTCTGCCATTGATGTCTTCCCTGTGGAACCGGCCAGTAACAACGACCCATTTGTTTCCCCATTGACGGCTTTTGACAACGTGATCTTAACGCCTCACATCGGCGGCAGCACCGCTGAGGCCCAGTTGAACATCGCCAATGAAGTGGCTGACAAACTGATCAAATACTCCAACAACGGCACCACAGCCACGGCAGTCAATTTCCCTGAAGTGTCTTTGCCACAGTTGCACGATGACTTGACCCGCGTGATGCACATCCACCAAAACAAACCAGGTATGTTGGAACAGATCAACCACGCCTTTTCAAGCCAAGGCATCAACATCGCCGCCATGTACCTACAAACAGCAGGCGAAGTCGGCTACGTGATCATGGACGTGCAATGTGAGTCATCGGACCCCATCGTCAATCAGCTGAAAGACATCGATGGCACGATTCGGGTGCGGGTGTTGCACTGAAGACATCAGTCACCACCTGATGTAATGACTCGTCATCACAGTCGAATCCCTGTAGGCGGTCGTTTCCGCATCGGCCCAGGCCGCCTTCTCTTGCAAGCAATTCACCTCGCCTGCTCACACGACACACCTACATCCCTGTAGGCGCGAACAGGATTGCCACGTCACTTCGCTCCTCGCAATGACCGGCCTTTGAAGGTATTTCGTGAAATGATGTGAATAC
>JAUHZH010000051.1 GCA_030426065.1 Gammaproteobacteria bacterium | reverse complement strand
TCTTTTTGTTCACCTTTCATCACTCACCTCACGGGTCATCAGAGAAAACAGTACTGGTATCACGACCAAAGTCAAAAAGGTCGACACCAACAAACCACCCATCACGGTGATCGCCATGGGCGCCCTGATTTCACTGCCAGCATCACTGGCACCAAAGGTCATCACCATCGGTGTCAATCCCAAAACCGTGGTCATGGTGGTCATCAGGATGGGGCGCAAACGGGCTTGACCCGCTTCGATGATGGCTGCCGTTTTTTGCATCCCTTGCGCCATCAATTGTTTGATCAGGTCAATCAACACAATGGCGTTGTTCACCACGATCCCCGCCAGCATGATGAGTCCAATGAACACCACCACAGAAATGGTCGTGCCGGTCAAATACAAAGCCCAAATGGCACCAATGAAGGCCAATGGCACCGAAATCAAAATCACAAACGGGTGAATCAATGACTCGAATTGCGATGCCAGAATCATGTAAACCAAAAACACAGCCAAGCCCAAGGCAAAAACCATGGACTGATTGGACGCTTCTAAATCTTCATTCTGTCCGGTGATGCGACCGTAGACCAAAGGGTGGACATTGGCTTCTTGCAGTTTTTCTTGAGCCAATTGAACCGCTTCTCCCAAAGCCATGCCTTGGATGTCGGCAGTGACGACAATCACACGTTGTTGGTCGCGCCTTTCGATTTTACCCGGTCCTTCGGCGACACGAACTTCCGCCACATCTGACATGCGCAATGGCGCGGTGCTGTTGGGGTTGATGATGAGGTTCTTGACGTCTTCAACAGAATCTCGCTGCTGTTCCAAAGTGCGCACCCGCAACTCCACTTTCTGGTCTTGCCAATGCACCGTGGTTTCCACTTTGCCCAGCACCTTATTGACCACGTTGTTGGCCACTTGTGAGACATTCATACCCAGTGACGCAATTTTTTCCTGGTCAAAGTACAGTTGGATTTCGGGGTTACCCACTTCGACACCGTCGTCGATGTTGATGAAGTGCGGAGACGAGCCCAAGGATTCGGCCACTTGCTTGGCATTGGCTTTCAATAAGTCCAAGTCAAACCCAGCCAGTTCAATCTCAATCGGCACAGCCAAGTCAAAAAACTGCCCCGTGGCCAACTCACTTTGCAAGCCCGGTGTGCTGTTCAAAATCGATAGTAACTCAGTTTGGATGCGGTTTTTGTCGCTGCCTGGCTCTAAAGTCACCAGTATTTCACCCGAATTTTCTCCGCCCGACAGTGCAGAAGTATCGAGCTTGTTGCCCTCGCCACTGATGCCATAGACGAATTTAACACCTTCAATTTGCTCAATCACACCGCTGATGCGTTTGAAAAAGGCATCGGTTGCTTCGATGGTTTCCCCTTCAGGCAGTTTGAACACCACCTTGGCCTTGTCAGCTTCCAAATCGGGTATCAATTCCATACCCAAACGCGGCACCAACATCAGACTCAACACAAACACCATCACAGCGAGGATCACCACCATCAGTCGGTTCCTCAATGCCCAAGGCAACAGCTTTTTGTAAGCAAGCGAGAGTCCTTTAAACAAGGCATTGACCACTTTGGCCGGTCCAGCCAAAACCCAACCCAGCACTTTGAACAAGCCAAAGAAGGTGAATTTAAAAAATCGAATCAATGCTTCAAAGATGACATTAAAAAATGAACGGCGTGCACCCTGCACTTTTGTGCCCAAACTGGTTTTGGGTTGGTAAGGGTCTTGACCCGGTTCGCTCAAAAACATGTTTTTGCGGTGCTTCAAACTCGACAACATCGGAATCAATATCAGGGCAAAACACAGTGAAACAATCAAAGTGAATGTCACCGTCAGGGCCTGGTCTTTGAACAACTGTCCAGCTATCCCTGAGACAAACACCAATGGCAGAAACACCGCCACCGTGGTCAGGGTCGATGCCGTGATGGCACCGCCGACGGTGGATGCGCCTTCTTCGATGGCATCCAAGCCTTCGCCTTTCTGTTTCATTTTGGAGGCGATGTTTTCAAGCACCACAATGCCATTGTCCACCAGCAAACCCACAGCGAGCGCCACACCACCCAACGACATGATGTTGAAGCTGACACCAGCCCGGTACATGAAGAAAAATCCGGTGATCACAGAAACAGGAATCAAAACCGCAATGATGGCGGTGGCCCAGGCATCGCGCAGAAACAGGAAAATCACCAAAACCGCCAAAATACCGCCGATGATGGCTGAACTGATCACATTGTCGATGGCGTCTTTGATGAACAGGGATTGGTCATTCAAGGTTTCCAATTGGCTGCCCTTGGGTAATGCTTTTTTGATTTCATCAATTTTTTCGTTGATCGCCTCAGCCACCGTCACGGTGTTGCTGTCGCCTTCTTTGTAAATGGCGATTTCAATCGCTTCTTTGCCGCCCAATCGATTGATGGATTTTCGGTCTTTGTGACCCAGTTTCACATCAGCCACATCCATCACTTTGATGATGCGGCCATGGCGGTTGGCGATGATCAGTTCACGGATCGCGTTGATGTCTTGGAATTGGTTGATGGTGCGGACCAAAAACAATTCATTGCCTTGTTTGATGGCGCCACCGGTTAAGTTGATGTTCTCTTGGCGCAAGCGACCGGAGATGTCATCAATGGTCAAGCCCAATTGGGCCATGCGGAATTGATCAGGCAAGATTTCGATTTCTTTTTCATAGCCACCGGATATTTTCACGGCGGCCACACCTGCCACTGGGTCCAGTTTCTTTTTCAATATGTGGTCGGCATAAGAACGCAGTGCTTTCAATTCGGCTTCGCCCCCTTGCTCACTGTCCAGGCTCAAAGCCAGTTGCATGATGGGGTCAGTGGACGGATTGAAACGCAGCAATATGGGCGCCTCCACATCCAGTGGTAATTGGACCGCATCCATGCGGTCCCTGACGTCATAGGCCGCCCTTTTCATGTCGGCATCCCAGGTGAATTCCAGCTTGACGTCAGATCGCCCTGTGGTCGATGTAGAAAACACCCTTGAGATGCCTTTGACCACACCAACAGACTCTTCCAGCGGCTTGGTGATCAGCAGCTCAACCTCTTCGGGACCGGCATTTTCATATTCGGTTCGAATGGTCATCGTGGGGTATTCCAATGACGGCAGCAGGGTCACCGGCATTTCTTTCATTGAGATGAAACCAAACAACATCATGGTGATGGCCAACATGGCCACAGTGACGCGGCGGTTCACAGCAAAACGAGTCAATCCTCGGATCATGATTCAGCTCACTCTTGGGTCAATTCGTTCACTGTTGCATCTGCAACCGGCGTTTCAGCAGGGGCGTTCACCACGTTGACCCATGAATCAGGTGATAAGTTACTCTTACCTGTGGTGATCACCGTTTGGTTGGCGGTCAACCCAGCGGTCAATTCCACTTCGTCACGCATTTCATAACCCAAGGTGACTTGGGTGCGTTTGACTTTGTCCGCACCGTCTAACTCATAAACGTAGGCAGCTTCATCTTCGCGGATGATGGCGTCTTTATCGACCAACACGACATTGCTTCGCTGGTCATAAATGATTTCTGCTTTGGCAAACAATCCCGGGTGTAAGCGGTGTGACTCATTGTTCACTTTGACTGTGATTTGGAACGTACCCGTGGCTGAATCGACCATGGGTGCGATGCGTTCAACCTCGCCCGTGATGGCGGTGTTTTTGATGGCATCAAAATCAAACTGAACAGGCAGCCCCTCTTTCATCAACAACCAATGGTGTTCTGGCACCGAAATTTTGGCTTGGAGTGAATTGAAATCAACCACATCGAACACTGCGGTCGCGTTTTGGATCAAATTACCCACTTTGACGTGTCTTTTGACCACCATGCCATCAAATGGCGCTTTGACTTGGGTGAACGACAGGTTCATTTTGGCTTGGTCTAATTGTGCTTTGAGTGATTTGGTTTCAAACCGCAAATTGTCCACCTGCTCTTTGTTGCTCAATCCGCGTTTCAGCAAAGATTCTGCCCGGGTCAAATTGTTCAGGGATTTTTCGTAATTGGCTTTGGCTGAGTTCAATGACAATTGTTGCTCATCTGACTCAAGCACCAACAACACATCACCGGCTTTGACTTCATCACCTTCCTCGGCCAGTAATTCCAAAATGATGCCTGCGGTTTTTGTGGTCACGGTGGCTTGTCTGTCCGCTTCCAATACTGCAGTTGACTTGAATGTGGCCACTGAATCACCCAAGTGGGTTTGGGTGGTTTCCACATTGATGATGATTTTTTCTTCGTCTTTCTTGTCTTTGTTTTTCTTGTCGGCTTCTACTGAACAAGCAGACAACCCCAAAAAGCCCAATACAAGGGCAATCAATACGCTTTTTCTCATGGTGGTTTTCATAAAGGACAAATGAATACATACATTATAAACCACTTCTTGACACATATTAATGTGCCTTAAGTCACTGAGGGCCCCTTTGTTTTATCTTGAATCAGCCATGACCACACTGACATTTTTAAGGGCGAAATCACGAGATTGTTATTTGACTTTTCATGAATCCGTCCCTATATTTCATCGAGCAAGTTTTTTCATTGAGTCGCCGACTCTCACAACCTAAAAGGAGTGAATCATGTCATTCGAATTACCTAAATTACGTTATGCAGAAGATGCTTTGGAGCCACACATTTCTGCAGAAACACTGCAATACCATCATGGCAAACACCACAATGCCTATGTCAACAACCTCAACAACATGATCAAAGGCACTGAATTTGAAGGCATGTCTTTGGAAGAGATTGTGATGAAGTCTGACGGTGGCATTTTCAACAACGCCGCACAAATCTGGAACCACACATTCTACTTCAACGGCTTTTCACCCAATGGTGGCGGCGAGCCCACTGGTGCATTGGCTGATAAAATCAATGCGGCCTTTGGTGACTTTGCTTCTTTTGTTGAAAAGTTCAATGCCTTGGGTTTGGCAACATTCGGCTCAGGTTGGGTGTGGTTGGTTCAAAATGATGCCGGTGAGGTTGAGTTGGTCAACTCATTCAATGCAGGCAACCCAATGACAGAAGGCTACACGCCTTTGTTGACTTGTGATGTTTGGGAACACGCTTATTACGTTGACACCCGCAACGACCGTGGCGGTTACCTGAAAAACTTCTGGAACATCGTTGATTGGGAATTTGTTGCTGGCAATTTGAAATAAAGCCGTTTCAACCCATTCATAAAAGCCCGACAGTTTCGACTGCCGGGCTTTTTTTATTCCTTAATTATGAATTCAAATACTTGTTTTTCTTGATTCACTTGGTTGGTGACTTCCAATTGATGTGGACCAACAGACAAAGTGCCTTTGGGGATCAAAACAGTCAACAGGTCATTGCTGGGGAGCAAATCTTTGATTGCCATGGTTTCAGACCCTGTCACCATTACCTGGTGCGCATCTGAAGACAGGTATGCCGTTGGTATTTGAAGCACATTGTCCAAATCTTTTTTGAGTGTCCAAACGGGCTGTTCTGCACTGCGCACTTGCGACACATAGGTCACAGCCGGTGCGATCATGCCTTTTTGACTTCGGCCCGATTGTGGCATGATGTAAACGGACACCACCAAAAGCAGAGCCGCTGCCATACCCACAGCAGGCCACCAAGAGCGCGAACTGGGTTGTGCTTGTTCTTGGGCCATTTCTTTCAAACCCGCTTTCATCATCAGGTCGATGTGGATGTCTTGTTGAGCTTCAGGGTGGTCGAGCAACCACATTTCAAACTGGGTTTTTGCCTCAGGAGACAACTTATTTTGTATGTAATCTTGTTTGATTTGTTCGTCAGGTTGGTAACTCATTTCCTTGTCCTCATTGCATCCACACCGCAGTCAGAATCAAGACCCAGGAAGGCACATTCCGAAACATCGAAACGACATTGCTGGTCTGACCTTTTTTCTCAATCAAAGATTTCAATCGGCTTTTGGCCCTGAACAGCACCCGCGAAAAATGATCTGGCGTGATGTTTAAGTTTTGACAAACCGTGAGTTTGTCTTTGTCTTCAAGATAAAACTGTTTCAGAATTTCTTGATCTCGTTCTACGGTCATGTCCGACATGACGTCTTTGACAAAGGCCATGGTTTCAGCCCATGAGATGTCATCCATTACCGTTTGACCGCTGTCATGTATCATGTGAATCAAATCCTGATTCATGTCTGAGCGGAATTTTTGGTCCTTTCTGTGGTATGAGTAACCAATGTTGATGGCAGCTGTTCTCAGATAGTACTTGATCGACTCCAGCTTATCGATTTCACCCGCCCGCAACTTTTCGATGGTTAAACCAAACGCATCATGAACGATGTCTAAGTACAAGTCAGAGTATGGAAACTGTTGTCTGACGATGATGACCAACCATTGATAATGGTCCGTCACAAATTGCTGGCAAGCCACCTTGTCACCATCTGCGACGGCGCCCAATAGTGACAATAACTGACTTTTCTTCTGTGCAGACTGTTCTTTTCCTGAATCCATACCCTTTTCGGTGGTCAATGACAATTGGTTCACACAAGGCGCACCGCCCGATGTGTTTTCGGTTAAATGCCATTGTGTGTTTCTGAGTATCATCATACAAACTTTTCCACTGATTTCATAGCCACAGATTGCCCCTTATAACCATCAGTGCTTGCAAGCTGCAAAATATCTCAGATTCAATGCAAAAAAAAAGCCCGAACCAGTTGGTTCGGGCTTTCGAGTCAAATCGGCTGAACAATTACAGCGATTCGGCTTCGTTTGACAAATAGTCAGCAACGCCGTCTGGAGATGCCGTCATGCCTTTGTCGCCGTCTTGCCAACCGGCAGGACATACTTCACCGTGCTCTTCATGGAATGCCAAGGCATCCACCATGCGCAACATTTCGTCTACGTTACGACCCAGTGGCAAGTCGTTAACCACTTGGTGGCGAACCACGTTGTCTTTGTCAATCAAAAACGAACCACGGAAAGCAACCGCACCGTCAGGCGTTTCCACGTCGTATTTTTTACATGCTTTGTGTGTCACGTCTGCGAACATGGTGTACTTGACCGGACCAATACCGCCCTTATTCACAGGTGTGTTGCGCCACGCGTTGTGCGTGAATTGTGAATCAATCGAGACCGCAACCACTTCAACACCACGTTTGGTGAATTCATCCATGCGCTTATCAAAAGCAATCAACTCAGATGGACAAACAAATGTGAAGTCCAAAGGATAAAAGAAAACCACTTTCACTTTGCCTTCAGTGGCTTGTTTGAAATTGTAATCACCGACAATTTCACCGTTACCTAAAACTGCTGCACCCTTGAAGTTAGGTGCTTTTTTACCGACCAATACGCCCATGCGTTGTCTCCATTTCGTTTAAAAATTTTACCTCATGCAACTGAAAGCTTCATTATCAATTAACGAATGTTGTTTTCGATAAAATCAATCAAGCAAAGAACGCAAACACAAAAAATCAGCAGCCACCTCATCGGCACCATTGGGCAACTGATGCCCACCGCTGAATTCAATCAATTGGTGGTCTTGACCTGAAACCCAGCCGGCGTTGACGAAGGTTTGCTGATCTGCCAACACCTGTGGGTGTAAAGGGTCTGATTGGCCCACCGCCTGTAAAGTGGCGATGTGCCTGACGGCGTTGCTCGGCGCACTGGAACCAGCAAATTGACTCAATGCACCGGCGTTGAAGGCTTGGGCTGCAAAATAATCGGCGTTTTGTAAGCCTATGGCCAAGCCAACATGGGCACCGGCAGAAAACCCATGAAGGTATCGGCGGTTTTGTTCGATGTTGTATTCCGCTTGCACTTGCTGAAAAATCGCCACCAAAATTTGCGAATCTTGTCCTGGAATCCAGCCACCTTGCGAACCGGTGGTTATTTGAGAAACCGTGATGAAATGATACTCAGATGCCGTGGCCAACCAAAAATCATGCATGGCCTCGGCACCTTGTTGGTTTTGGCCTGGTGCCGTTTGTGGCTGTAACAATGCCAGGATGGGATAAGCAACGGAGCCATCATAAGACAAGGGCACGTGCAAGTAGAATGAAAACAGGGACTGCCCCACTTGAACGGTGTCCAAGCCTTCATAAGGGAAAGTGCCTCCTGAGCCCTGGCTGGGGTTGCTGTTGTTTTGAAACCCCGAATGGTGAATCAAATCAGGACACAGGTTGAAGCTGGGGATGTCTGGCAAAGCCGAAACACCCTGCCAGCACATCATCAACACAATGAATTTAGTCGTTGTTGTCTTCAATTTCTAATCGATCCACATTGCGGAAACCTTGAGGTAACAGGCTACCACGTTTGGCCCTTGTGCCAAAGTAATTGACCAGGTCTTTCCACTTGAATCGGATGTATCGGGCGCCTGCATGGATCAAAAAGCTCTGTGATTGTGAAATCACTGCCACAGCTGACAATTTTTCTTCACCTGATTTCAGTCGCTTGGCCGGTATGTTGATTAATTTATTGCCCTTGCCTTTGGCCAATTCTGGCAGCTCATCCAAGGGGAACACCAACATGTAGCCCGCCGAAGTGACACAGACCACATGGGCATCGTGTTCGATCCCTATGGCTTGTGGCTTCATGGAATGGAACCCTTTGGGCACGCTGAGCACGGCTTTACCGGCTTTCATTTTGCTGTGAAGGTTTTCCACCAAACCAAAATACCCGTAACCTGCATCAGAACACATCAACACTTTTTCTGAGGGCTTGAGGCATGTCACACTGGTTGGCAGCATGTTGTTCTTGAATGTGAATTTGGTGGTCAACGCTTCACCCTGTCCACGCGCTGAAGGCAAGGTGTGACTGGCCAAGCTGAACGCCCTGCCATCAGCAGAAAGGAACACCGAAATCAAATTGCTGCGCCCATGGGCATGGTCTTGGTAGGCATCACCTGCTTTGTATGCCAAAGCCGCTGGGTCGATGTCATGGCCTTTGGCCGCCCGCACCCAACCGGCCTTCGACAAAATGATGGTGTTGGGTTCACTGGGAACCAAAGTGGTCTCATCAAACACCGTGGCGGCTTGACGCTCAATGAGGGTCGTGTTGCGTTCATCGCCGTAGTTGTCTCTGTCTGCTGTGATTTCCTTTTTGATCAAGGATTTCATTTTGGCACGAGATTTCAATGTCCCTTCCAAGTCTGCTTTTTCTGATTGAAGCTCGATTTGTTCTGTGCGGATTTTCATCTCTTCCAATCGAGCCAAATGGCGCAATCGGGTATCTAAAATGGCATCCGCTTGGATTTCTGTGAGGTTGAAAGTGGCCATCAAGACCGCTTTCGGCTCATCTTCTTCCCGGATGATGCGAATCACTTCATCCAAGTTCAAGTAAGCAACCAACAAACCATCCAATATGTGCAACCTGGCATTGACCTTATCCAGGCGATGCTGCAAGCGGCGACGCACCGTTTCGGTCCGGAACGTCAACCACTCGGTGAGTATCATGCGCAGGTTTTTGACTTGTGGTCGCTTGTCCAGGCCAATCATGTTCATGTTGACCTTGTAAGTTTTCTCTAAATCGGTGGTGGCAAACAAGTGGCTCATGATGCCGTCAAAATCAACACG
>JAUHZH010000050.1 GCA_030426065.1 Gammaproteobacteria bacterium | reverse complement strand
AAACTCAATAACATGAAAATTGCCATTGCATTGACCGCCATCGTTTTGGTCATTTTATTTGTTTTGATTCCGCCCATCGCTCAAGACCCAGGGTACCACCAATTTGCTGACCAACGAACGCTGTGGGGCGTGGCTCACTTCTGGAACGTGCTGTCCAATTTACCCTTTGTCTTGGTGGGTGTCTGGGGTTTGTGGAAACGGCGCAGAGGCGCCATGGTGACCAAACCCGCTTTGAATCGCACCATTGATTTGTTCTTTGTCGCCATCATCTTGGTCGGCTTGGGTTCAGCCTGGTACCACCTCAACCCCAGCAACGCCAGCTTGGTTTGGGATCGATTGCCCATGACATTGGGTTTCATGGCCTTTTTCTCGCTCATCGTGGCTGAACACCACGACCAGTCTTTGGGACTTAAATGCCTGTGGCCAGCACTGTTTCTCGGTATGGCGACGGTGCTTTACTGGCACTTCACAGAACAAATGGGACAAGGCGATTTGCGACCTTATGCTGTGATCCAGTTTTTGCCCTTGCTCATCATACCCGTCATCATCACCACCCAAGCCAAACCGTATGTGCCTTTGACTGGTTTGTGGTTGTTCTTGCTGTGTTACGCCTTGGCCAAAGTCTTGGAATTCTTTGACCTACCGGTGTATCAAATTTTGGGCATCAGTGGTCATAGCCTTAAACACATGGCCGCTGCCTTGGGCGTTTACTTTTATGCGGTTTATTTGATCCAAAGAAAGAAAAAAACCACTTGAATGGATTGGCTATTGACCCTCACTTGCTTGTGTTGACACCAGGCTTGATCGGTTTTGAATCCTGTGCCACACGATTTAAAAAGTCTGCCAGCTCTGGCATGAAATCATTCAGGCGTGGGTATTTTTCCCTTTCACTGTCGAAACGCACCAATGCTTTAACCAAAGCATCCGTCCAAACAAAACCAGCCTCGACTTGCTCGTTGATTTCTTTTTGAATCAGCTGTTCTTCAAAGTCATTGTCCATCATGTATTTCACGACAGATGCACGAACCAGAGCTTCTGCATACATGGTTTCCCAACTGTAATACCCCTGTTCATTCATTGTTTTTTCCAACTGCGCATACAACAATTGACCACTCTTGGCCAAAGCTTCTTCATGTTGGGCGATCAGGTGATTGACAAAGGAATGGTTGAATTCATGTAATAAGGTCGGGAAGAAATAATCCTTGTCAAATACGGGCCGGCCATTTGAGTCTAATTGCGCCACCCCTATAACTGCATAAATCACTTCATCACCGTTGGCCAGTGTGGTTTTGGGGCCATACCCTTTGTCACCAATTCCAACCGCTATGACCGTTTTGAACTCACCTTTGGGCGATTCCCCATAAAATTGACTGTACCAATCGAGATTGATGTCATTGTGGATCTTTTCAAATCGCCCTGTGGCCACTTGGTAAATGTCAGCTTGTTGTTTAAAAAACAAGTCACTGTTGGTATCAAGATAAAAAGCATTCAACAATGACAAAAACTGATGTGAAGCTTCTGGCCCCCACCTTGGATCAGGCACTTCATCAGAAAAGGGCTTGAGGGGTTTCATCTTGGGCGGTTCAGTTATGTTGATTGCAAACGACATGACGGCATCATAGCCAATGCCTTTTTCCTCACGAATCAGTTTAATGTACTGAATCAAGGCATGATCTTTGAATTGACCATAGTGTTTTTCGATGCCATTGACATAGTCAGGGTATTCTTTTGAACTGTACTCCCATGCTTCAGCCAGGCGAAACGCAATGCTGATCAGCTCAATGCGTTCATCCACTCTGGGCACATCCAAAATCGTGTCGTCTTGAGACCACACATTCAAAGCAACTGTCAGCAAAAATATCTTGAGGAGGTTTTTCATTGTCAATGTCCAGATTTGTCAGATGGGTTCCTGTGCGTTTTTTGTAGACGCTTGCTTTTAAGTTAAGTTACTGACAATCCGGAAAAAAACAATCGAAAGACTACATCGCTTAATTATTTGTCACTCGAAACCAGTCATTCACCTCTTTTGAATAAATCAAACAATGACTTAACCCCCAAAGCAGAACATGAAACCCATAAACCCAATCTGCCACTTTGACATCCCCTAGATCCAACCCAGAAACCAACTTGTACAAACCGAACAAGAACAACAATGTACACAAATGTCTGATCAAAACATGCCTTTCAATCATCCCTTTGATGTCCAATGAAGCCATAAAGGTATAAGCCACTGAAAATGCAATGGCACCCCTGTGCTCACCCGCGTCAGCATTAACAGCTCCTGAAACCAAAAACACAGCAAACACCAACACACCCAAACCAAATGTACTCGCTCCCCAAATCAATTTCTGAGGGCGCTTTCCATTTTTGACTGTTATTGGCATCAATCTTTCGAACCTTCAGCGATCTGAGATCAAAACTTCACTGACAACAAGTGGCATAAATGCGCCGATAGATGGCATCTAAACGAAGCAAATCTTCATCTGACAACCCATTGATGATTGCATTGTATTCCCGTTCTACATTTTCAAGACTATTTGGCGGCAAAGCACCAGCATCAATGGTGATTTTAAAATATGTAGCAGCCATCAACTGTGAATCTTCAAATTCACTGAAGTAACCCATTTGATATTCGTAACCCAACTCTGAAATGGCAGGAGCGAAGCCACTGTTGGCTGCTTCGTTCCTGTATCGCCAAGTTCGATCAATTATTTCTTGTAATACTTCCGGCGATTTAAATGACTTTTCAATCATTTCTTTAGGAAAACTGGCACTGACATTTAATTGCGCCCATACATCGCCCCTGTCAGCAGCCAACCACAACAACTTATACCACTCATCCTTAAGTTGGGGAGAAGCCTGATCACACAAATTTTTTAGGTGGTCATATGATTCCATCCTTTGTTCGGCAATTACCAACTGGTTTTCAGCCACCAATTTGTCAATTGATTCAAGGCTTTCTTTAAGTGATGCACACCTTCTTAAGTGCCTCCCTAAAAAATAGGCTGCAACATTGTCACCGTTTTGAATCATTTGCTCTAATTCAGCCACCGAGTACACATCGTACTCACGATATACGTCGACAATTTGCTCTCGGGGAATATCAAACACACCTGAAGGAACTGGGTTTCCGTTGATTGTAGGCTTGAATTGGCTTTGAGGTGATTTCTTAACTGCTTGACTGTCCACAACTGGCAGTTCGGCGTTGACGTTACCACCAACTTCGTTTGTACCCGAATAGAAAAAATACAGGCACATCAGAACGAGCAGCAACACAAAAGTAATTAACTTGGTTTTCATTGGCATTTTAAGGTTTAATCCTTTGGGAATTCCACTTCCCAGTGTGAGGACATAAATTTCAACCTATATTTAAACTTTTTCAACACGGATTTGGCAAATACTGCACAAAAAAATGGACATTTGACTAACAGCACACAATTCCTACTCCTCCGATCTTTGCGCTATCCGTTTTTTAAATTCAGCCAGAGATTCTTTCCTTTCTGAATAGCGGTCGACCAGATGGTCCTTGATGTCTCGGGTCAGTAAAGTGAATTTAACCAACTCTTCCATCACGTCAACCACGCGGTCATACAAAGACGAGGGTTTCATTCGGTTGTTGTCATCAAATTCCAACCATGCTTTTGGGATGGAAGATTGATTGGGGATGGTCAGCAGGCGCATCCAGCGACCCAAAATGCGCAGTTGGTTCACGGTGTTGAACGATTGTGAACCACCCGAGACCTGCATCACAGCCAGGGTTTTGCCCTGGGTTGGGCGTACCGCACCGATTGATAAGGGTATCCAGTCAATTTGTGATTTCATCACACTGGTCATGGAGCCGTGGCGTTCGGGTGAACACCACACCATACCTTCACTCCAGGTCACCAATTCACGCAATTCTTGCACCTTGGGATGGTTTTCATCGCAAGCATCTGGCTGCGGTAAACCCAGGGGATCAAAGGTCTTGGTTTCGGCACCCAAATACTGCAACACCCGTGCCGCCTCTTCAGTGGCCAGGCGGCTGAAAGAGCGTTCACGCAAAGACCCGTACAACAACAAAATCCTGGGCGGATGATTGGACTGATTGCCTTGGAACAGTTTGGATTCGTCTGTCTTTTTGATGCTTTCAGCATCCACATTGGGCATGTTTTTAATCATTTCATTCTCCAAACCAATGCCGGGTGCGATTGGCAAAAGCCACCAAAGACAACATCACAGGGACTTCAACCAGCACGCCCACCACCGTAGCAAGAGCTGCACCTGAGTGCAGCCCGAACAAGGAAATGGCCACAGCCACGGCCAGCTCAAAAAAATTTGAGGTGCCAATCATACATGCAGGTGCCGCGATTTCATGTTTCAATCGCATCCGCTTGGCCATGAAATACGCGACAAAGAAAATGCCATAAGTTTGTATCAACAAAGGGATGGCAATCATGACGATGGCTTGTGGTTGGTTGATGATTTTTTCAGCCTGAAAGCCAAACAACAACACCACGGTTCCGAGCAAACCCAAAATCGACCACGGTTTCAAAGCCTGTACCAAACCATCCACACCTTGCTTTTTATCCAAAGCCCGACGCGTCAGCCAACCCGCCAACAAAGGCAAAACCACATACAAAACCACCGACAACAACAACGTTTCCCACGGTATCTTGATGTCAGTCACACCCAACAGGAATGCCGCCAAGGGCGCAAAAGCAAACACCATGATGACGTCATTGACCGACACTTGAACCAGTGTGTAATTCGGGTTGCCCTTGGTCAATTGGCTCCAAACAAACACCATCGCCGTACAAGGCGCCACCCCCAACAGGATCATGCCGGCAATGTATTCGTTGGCAGTTTGTGGATCCACCATAGATGCAAAAAACACCTTGAAAAACAACCAGCCCAATGCCGCCATGGTGAATGGCTTGATCAGCCAATTGATCACCAATGTCAACACCAAGCCACGCGGATTCCTGCCCGTGTCTTTGATTGCTGAGAAATCCACTTGGACCATCATGGGGTAAATCATCACCCAAATCAAAACCGCAATCAGCACATTGACATGGGCGTACTCCCACTTTGCAATGACAGCAAAAACCGATGGCATGAAATAACCCAACACCACACCCGCCACAATGCACAAAGCCACCCAAAGTGACAAATACCGCTCAAATAATCCCACAATCAACTCCACATTTATTGTTCTTCATCACCCGACTGACCCTCATTGCCCCAAACGCGATTCAAAATTTTCGACAAAAACACGGATTTCATCTCGCACACGACGATAACAATCTAGTTTGGCCTCTGTGTCACCTAATTCCCTTGCCAACTTGGGAGGATCATCAAAACCCACATGCACCACTTGGCCATCGCCCAAGAAAACTGGGCAATGCTCATGGGCATGGCCACAAACCGTCACCACCCAATCAAATGATTGTGTCGACAGGTCACTCAACTGTTGAGATTGATGCTGCGATATGTCCACACCAGCCTCTGCCATCACTTGCACGGCATGCGGGTTCAACCCATGGGTCTCAATACCCGCAGAAAAGACATCAAAATCTTCTCCCCTTAATTGGCGCAACCAGCCTTCTGCCATTTGAGAACGGCATGAATTACCTGTACACAAAAACAACACTTTTTTCTTCATTTTCAGTCCTGACATCAATTGAGGCTTTTCTGCCTTTTAATTTTTTAAGCCCTGCTGCCTCCTGGAACAAGCCAAACTGCAGCAACCCATTCGTTAATTCACATATGTGAATGTCCGAATTTGATTCACACATTTAAATAAGAAATGCGGTCAGGCAAGCCAATGACCCATCCCCTCCTGCATGTCAATCAACAGCAATCAGCCAATACCGTTTGATTCAACCGATCACTGTCTTGTTTGAACACCGGTGAGTCTTTGGCCATTTCTAAAACAGATGTCAAGATGCCCATGACCCTTGAATCATCCTGTGTCAAAAGGCGGTAATGAACCCATTGATTGTGACGAAAATCAGCCACCAAGCCTTTGTCTCTGAGTATCTTCAAATGCCTGGATACCGTTGGTTGAGGCAGTTGGAGCACTTCGAATAAATCACAAACACACAAGGTTTCTTTCAACATCAACAAATGAACCACCCGCAAACGGGTTTCATGCCCCAACACCTTCATCAATTCAACTGCATTCATATTCTCTTATTCGCATATGTGAATATGCGAATATAGAGCAGGCCCAACTATAATTCAAGGTTCATTTAAATTAATATTTGATTGTCTGCTTGGTCATCACCGTTTTACCGCACGTTGGGTTGCTCATAGCCACACAAGCTTCAACCCTCAAAAGGCACGCATCAATGACTCACTCCAATGCTTGTTCCCATTCCGAAGCAAGAAAAATAGGCGCACTTAACAAGTTGATCTTCAAATCACCTTTGCGTGTGGCCAAACACCTGGATGCGGATTCGCCGGCCAAATTTTCATCACTGAGGTTGATGCATGGATCACTGTGGGCCATGGTGTTCAAAACCGCATTCAACTGCACCCCATCAAAAAGGTGAGACACTTGATTGCGCAGTGTTGAACAGCCTTTGGATTGCTTTAAACACTTATCAAAATCAATGTCACTGGGTGCCACCAATAATTCGGTTCGTTGCAGTATCCTGACTTGCTTGCCTGTTTCTTGCCGATATATGGGGTGCGCATAGGCCCAAAGCAGGAGTTTTTTCAATAGGGTTTGTTGTGGCAAGCTGTACTGGTTGATGTCTCGCAAGGTTGTTTGGCTGTTCGCCACCAAGCGATAAGGCTTGTTTTCAATAGCAAACTGATACAAATGAACCAATGTTTTAGCCTTGGGTTTGGCTCCAATGGCCTGGCTGTTGGCCCTGATTGCTTCACTGTTTTTCGAAACCAGTGCATTGATTAAAAGTTCTTTTTTGTTGGTGGGTTTCACACCGCCGCCACAAGCCGTTAACAAGGTACTCACGAAAAGAATGAAAAAGATGTATTTTTTTTGAACTTGATGTGTAACCATTGTGAAAACCCTTCGTTGAATGGTCAGATTATAAACATTTTTATTGATGAGTATTTGGTACCGACTTCAAGTAAATCAAAACCAAAACGGCTTGTATTCGCTTGCCTATCAGATGTTGGGCAACCAATTGGAAGCCGAAGATGTGGTACAAGACACGTTCATCAAGCTGTGGGAACGGCGTGAGAAAGGTTTGAAGTTTGAAAAAGCATGGTTATATAAAGTGGCTCGCAACCAATGCTTAGACATCCTGCGTCGCAGGAAACATGCTTTGGCCTATCAGCAAGCCAAAGCAGTGGGTGCAGATGTGGTGCCCAGCGCTGCAGACCATGTACTGAATGATGAATTGGGCAGCGAAATTACCCAAGCCATCAATGAACTGGCTGAACCATACCAATCATTACTGGTCATGCGAGAGATCAATGGTTTGAGTTACCAAGTCCTGGCCGATGCTTTGGATTTGACACTTTCCCAAACCAAAGTATATTTACACAGGGCCCGCAATCAATTGAAAGAAAAACTGGAAAAAACATATGCGTAAAGATTCCATCAACGAACAAATCAATGCCGAGTTGACAGGTTATTTCGAACATGCACGCCGACAAAAATGTCCGCCGAGCATGAAGAAAAGTCTGTACCAGCGCATCGGTCTGAGCCAACAATCCATGTGGGTGAAACCGGCGATGGCGTTTTCTTTCTTGGCGCTCACAGTTTCTGGTTTTGTTTGGCATAACCACAACCAGCATCAAAAATTGCTCCAGGCTGAACACGACCTACAAGTGGCCATGCATTACATGCAAAAAGTCAGCAACAAAACGCTGAGTGGGGTCAATACACACGGTATCAAACCAGCCATCATCGTTCCACTTTCAAAATCCATGGCAAAAATTTGAGGTTGAAACAATGAACAATATGACGAGAAAAATCACCTTCATGCTGCTACTGGCTTTCGGTACAGTCCATGCACAAGGTCCCAACATCATGGACATGCTGGATGAAATCATGCAATCCGAACCCAATGTGGAAGTCAACTTGGGTGCAGGCATGCTGGGACTGCTCAGCGGCATGTCCAAAGAAGAAAACGAAATCAACAACGTGATGAAAAACCTGACAGAAATTGTGGTCCGGGTTTATCGCCTCGACGAGGATTTCAAAGGCGACATGGCACAAGTCAAATCCTGGGTCACCAGCACAGCCAAGTCACTTAAGGACAGCGGGTTTCAACAGTTGGCCGCCATCCGTGAAGACGACACAACGGTTTATATTTTGGCAGAAATGTCTGATCAGTCCATGAAGGGTTTGTCTGTGGTTTCACTGGAAGATGAGTCAGAACTGGTGGTGATTAAAATCGGTGGTCAAATCATGCTCAAAGATTTGGGCGGACTGATGGATCGCTTTGGTGTGGATTTTGACAACATTGAGATCAATTAATCCTTTACAAGCCCATTGGCACTCATTATAATCCGCCCTCTTGTTTAAGCTTAGACATCGGAAACAGTTATGAAAAAAGATATTCATCCAGAATACCGTGAAGTGGTTTTCCAAGATGCTGGCGCGGATTTCGCCTTCTTGACCCGTTCATGTATTCAAACCAAAGACACCATTCAATGGGAAGATGGCAATGAGTATCCGCTGGTTAAAATCGAGATTTCTTCGAAATCACACCCATTCTACACCGGTCAACACAAAGTCGTTGACACCGGTGGTCGTGTGGATCGATTCAAGCGCAGATACCAAAGAAAATAATCTCGTCTTCGAAATACCATCAAAAAGCCCGCAGTGTCGGGCTTTTTTGTGGAAAATTGATACAGGTCATTTTACCGAAGTCTTCTTTTGATACAATGACCTCATACAGCAATCAGAGAAAGCAATCATGAGCCAAGAATTTGTAAAATTAGTGACACCAGAAGGACAATCTGCCGAATTGCCAGTGATCCGTTCAGAAATGGGACCACCCACTTTTGACCTCAAAACATTGCACAAGCAAACCGGATACTTCACTTACGATTCTGGGTTTGCAGCCACCGGCTCTTGCACCAGTGACATCACTTTCATTGATGGCGGCAAAGGCGTGTTGTTGTACCGCGGCTACCCGATTGAACAGCTGGCCAAAGAAAGTAACTTCATGGAAGTGACTTATTTGCTGATGAATGGCGAATTACCCAACCAACAACAATACGAAGCCTTCAACAGCGAAATCACGCGCCACACCATGGTACATGAAAAGATCCGATCATTCATGAAGGGCTTTCAATACGATGCACACCCCATGGCCATGATGATGAGTGCGATTGGTTCTTTGGCGGCTTTCTACCACAACCACATGGACATGAACAACCAAGCAGACCGCAGATTGGCGGCCATTCGCTTGATTGCCAAAATGCCAACGGTTGCAGCCATTGTTTACAAAAACTACATTGGCCAACCCATCATGTACCCGAAAAACAGCTTGAATTTCACTGAGCGTTTGTTGCACATGATGTATGGTGTACCCGCAGAACCCTATGAAATCAATCCAGTGGCTGCCAAAGCATTGGATCTGTTGTTCAT
>JAUHZH010000049.1 GCA_030426065.1 Gammaproteobacteria bacterium | reverse complement strand
CAAATCAACCTGAAAGCTGATGGCCAACTCCCTGCCAATGAACTGGTGCGCATCACTCAGCGATTGAATGACATCGGCTTAGAAAAACTGACCTTGATCACAGAACAAGCCAACCCATGACTGACAATTACCAAACGCCGTACCAATCAAAACTGATGCTGACCATCCTTTTGGCCACCCTCCTCCATGCCTCGGCACTGTTTGCAATGTACTGGCTTCCTACAATCTTTGGCGCTGATCGCGGTGATGCCCAAGCTGCGGGAGTGGGCGGTGTTGAAATCTCATTGAAACTGGGTGGCCGAAGCCAAGGCGTGCAAGCCAAAGCCAAGTCCGATCCTGAAATCAAACCAACACAAAAACCCCAAAACAAAGTCAAATCCCAACCAAGGAGTCAACTCCCAAAGCCCAAACCATTGGTTAAGAAAAACCGCCAAACCGTCAAGAAAGCCCAAAAAGTCACTGCCAAATCCATGCCTGTAACTGAAATAAAAACGGAACCTGTTCAGGAAGTTAAAACAACAACCACTGACGATTCCACAACAGAAAGCAATGAGCGTCATTCAAACATCACACCCCAATCACCCAAGAAAGTGGATGCCGACTCCCTTGTCAATTCAACCGGTGCCGGTGGCACAGGCGGCGAGACCCAAAATGACAACAACGGCGATCAAGCCAATGGCGGAGGGTTACCAGGGAGTGTCCAAGACTACCAAGCCACCCTGGCAGCTTGGCTCGAACGCCACAAAAGGTACCCGAAAAAGGCCAAGTACAAAAAACAACAAGGCGTGGCCATGCTGTTCCTCGAAATCAATAAAAACGGTGATGTTTTGAACCACCGAATCGACCAATCATCTGGTCATGCGGCTTTGGATCAAGCCACATTGGCCATGGTCAGACGGGCCCTACCCCTGCCACCCATGCCGCCATCGATGAACAGGACACAAATAAAAATATTGGTGCCCGTTCACTTCAGCATACAAAATACTCGCCGTCGATGAAACTGAATTCAAGACCTGTTGATTCTTAGGGGCTATCAGGCCACGGAGGTTCAGTGGTAAGCCATTCAACTGATATACCAAAAACGCAAGTTGATTTGGCCTTTGTTGGTTGATTTTTGGGTGTTGGTATTGTCAAATGGTTGGCCTTTTCTGGACAGCAATCCTTTGACATCAACATGAATGGCAACACCACACAGTTTGACCCCATGTGGGTTCCGCAAGAAGGAACCACCTCACAATACCATCAGTTTTTAACACACATCAACAGCACCCATGGGCACAGCTTTACAAGCCATCACGAGTTGCATGCGTGGTCCATTGAAAACCGCGGTGAATTTTGGCGTTCTGTGATTGATTTTTGTGGTGTCATTTACCATCAGGAACCCAAACAAAACCTGATTGATGAGGGGCACATGATTGATGCCCAGTGGTTCCCAGGCATGACTTTGAATTTCGCTGAGAACTTGTTGCGCCACACGGGGACAGACAGCGCCATCACTTTTGAACGAGAAGACGGCGAGGTCTGCCAAATCAGCCACAATGATTTGCGCCAACAAGTGGCCCTGGTACAGCAACACCTCAATCAATTGGGTGTTGGCGTCGGCGATGCCGTTGCTGGTTTTATGCCCAATTTACCTGAAACCTTGGTGGCCATGCTCGCCACCACCTCTTTGGGTGCCATTTGGACATCTACTTCTCCTGATTTCGGCATCAATGGCGTGGTTGATCGCTTTGGTCAGGTCAAACCCAAGGTGCTGTTCTGTGCCAATGGTTACCAGTACAACGGCAAAAACCACGACTGTCTGGAAAAAGTCAGCCACATCGTTGATCAAATCGACAGCATCCAACAAGTGGTTGTGGTGGATTACATCGAACAAGACAACCTGTCCATCGAATCGGCCATGTCATTTACTGACTGTTTGGCACATGGTGATGCCAGCCGCCCATTGACATTCACCCCGGTGCCTTTTGACCACCCCTTGTATGTTTTGTACTCATCAGGCACCACCGGTAAACCCAAATGCATCGTTCATCGAACCGGCGGCATCCTGTTACAGCACCTCAAAGAACTGATGATTCATGGCAATGTCGCGGAGGGCGCCCGATTGTTCTATTTCACCACCTGCGGCTGGATGATGTGGAATTGGATGGCTTCGACTTTGGCCACCGGAGCAGAATTGGTGTTGTATGAAGGGTCGCCTTTTTATCCTGATGGCAACCGCTTGTTCGACCTGACCGACCGCCACGGCATCACCCACCTGGGCACGTCGGCGAAGTGGATTTCTGCGGTTGAAAAAGCCGGCCTGAATCCAGCCCAAAGCCATGACCTGTCGACTTTGAACACCATTTTTTCTACAGGCTCGCCTTTGCTGCCTGAAAACTTTGACTTCGTTTACCGCGATGTCAAAACCAACTTGTGCTTGTCCAGCATATCGGGTGGTACCGACATCTGCTCTTGTTTTGCTTTGGGTAACAGTGACTTACCGGTCTTTCGCGGCCAATTGCAGTGTTTGGGGTTGGGCTTGTCAGTCAAAATATTGAACGAGCAAGGTGAAGCTGTGGTTGGTGAACCCGGTGAGCTCGCTTGCGATTTGGCCTTCCCGTGCATGCCGATTTATTTTTGGCACGATGAGGACCACAAAAAATACAAATCGGCCTACTTCTCCAAACACGAAAACATCTGGTGCCATTCAGACCGTGCAGAAATCACCGAGCAAGGCGGCATGGTCATTTATGGTCGCTCAGACACCACCCTCAACCCCGGTGGCGTCCGCATCGGCACCGCTGAAATTTACCGTCAGGTAGAAATCCACCCTGAAATCAAAGAAAGCATCGTCGTGGGCCAAGAGTGGGACGGTGACACCCGCGTGATTTTGTTTGTGGTGATGCAAGACGGTGAAACGCTGACAGACGACCTCATTCAAAAAATCAAAACCACCATCCGAAAAAACACCACACCGAGGCATGTGCCGGCCAAAATTTTGGCGGTGACCGACATCCCCAGAACCATCAGTGGTAAATTGGTCGAAATTGCTGTCAGGGACGTGATTCATGGTAAGGCGGTGGCCAACACCGATGCCTTGGCCAATCCCGAAGCATTGGACTTATACAAAGGACTGACTGCGTTACAATCCTGAACCATGAATAAGATCGAAAAACTGTACTTGCTGGACGACATCCTTCAACAAAGAAGGACGCCAGCCAGTGCGGAATTTTTGATGGAACGCTTGTCCTGCTCTCAAGCCACTTTGTACCGCCTGATTGCTGAATTGCGAGACAGTTACAACGCGCCGATTTTGAACGACAAAGGGTTTTTCTACGACCCCGAAGCCCAATTCAGCTTGCCGGGTGTGCGACTGAGCATGAGTGAAACCAATGGTTTGCTGATGGCCGCGCAAATACTGGATGATTTGCAAAGCAAAGGCTTGAACCAACCCCTGACACGCATCATTGAGAACATTGAAAAAGTCTTGGCAGACAAAGGCTTGCACAACCGCAAACTGGTCAAGATCGTACCTGCCCTTTCGCGCAAACCCGATCCTGACATTTTCAACACCGTCCTGAACGCTTTGCAGCAAAACAAAAAACTCAAAATCAAATACACCAGCCGACACAGCAACGAAACCACCGAAAGGCTGGTTTCACCGCAACGCTTCACCCATTACAAAAACGCCTGGTACCTGGATGCCTATTGTCATTTACGCGAAGGCCTTCGCCTGTTTGCCCTAGAACAAATAACAGACTGTGAAATTGACATCGAAAGAAGCCAAAACATCGACGAACAAGACCTGTTGAGTCATTATGCCGACTCCTATGGCATCTTTTCGGGCCCTGCGGCACACCTGGCCGAAATCGAATTCGATTTAAAGCAAGCCCCATGGGTACAATACGAACACTGGCACTCAGGTCAAACATTGACCATCAAAGGCGATGACACGTGTTTGCTGACCATCCCTTACAATGAGCCGCGCGAACTGATCGCCGATGTGCTTCGTTTTGGTTCAGCGGCCAAAATTTTGGCTCCTGCATCTTTAAAACAAACCATAAAATCCACACTTGAACAAACATTGAATCAGTACAACCGTGAAGAATGATTGTAAACTGATGGGCACCTCTGATGATGTTGGACATTCTTTGCCCTTGATTGCATGAAAAAATTACTGTTTATATTGATTGGCTTGACTGCACTCTATGGTGTGATTGGTTTTTTGTATTTGCCCGGTGTCATCAACGCCCAACTGACTGAACAATTACAAAAACACAGCGGACAAAACTTCCGCAGCACCAGCACTTCATTCAACCCCTTTACATTCACATTAGAAATGGATGACATCCGCGTCCAAGACAAACAGAGCGAATGGTTCAAGGCGCAATCCATGTCCATCAACTTAAATGCTTGGCGGCTTTTGTCTGGGCATTACACCATCAGTGATTTCACCTTAAATCAACCCCTCATCCAAACACAATGGGACGAACAAGGTCAGTTGATTCAACCCGTCCTGCAATTGGTTCAAAGTGAAGCAACAAATGAGCCCATCCCTTTGAACATAGAACAGTTCCAAATCAAAGACGGTGAATGGCAAATCAGTCAAAGCCATCACCTCAAGCCTACAACACTGTCAGGCATCACATTCACCTCAGAAGATTTCCAGTTGAACCAAGGCACTGCTCAGGGTGAACTCAAGGTACAACTGGGAAAGGCAAGCCAAGTTGAATTGAGCGTGCAATTCGACCAAGCCGCCCAAGCTGTTTTGCTCAATTGGTCCCTCAATCACCTGAACTTGGCAGAATGGTCATCCTATTTACCCGCAAGCGTCAGCAAACCACAAGGCACAGTGAACTCTGCAGGTCAGTTGCTGTGGCAATTGGATGAACAACCCATATTAAGCATTAAAAATTTAGAAGTTGAAGGCTTTGGCATCGAAGTGGATGGCATGGCCCGGATTTCTGAGGCATTCATCCAGGCCGAAAATGCCGCCGTGGATTTCAACCACCAGGCCATCAGTGTCGATTTGCTGGCCACTGAACATGGTGTCTTTCAATGGCATTCACTCACGCCCTCAACGGCGCAACAACCGCCCACAGAGTCACAGGCCGCGCCGATGGCATGGCACATCCAGTTGCAACATTTGGTGTTTTATGAAACAGATGTCGAGCTCCCGGACCTGTGGCGACTTGACCCATTGGTGATAGACACTTTGAAGGGAACAAACATCAGCTTGGGCATTGGTTCGGAACAAACAAGCCCAACCCAAGCCAGCGAATGGCAGGCCTCGCTGCGACAGGGTGCCAGCGCCCTCATCAACATCCAAGCCCAACAAAGCCATCAACCCTTGACCCTGATTGGGGCCTTGAAAGTGACAGATTGGCCATTGGCAGCCCTCAATCCCATGCTGTTTCCAGACCATCAATGGCAGGTCAAACAAGGCTTGTTCAACAGCCAGCAGTCATTTGAATGGCGTGGTGATCAATGGCACACACAAGGCCATTGGCAAATCAACAACTTTGAACTGCTCGACGCCCAAGGACTCACCACCGCAGCCTGGCCTGCCTTGGTTTCGACAGGCGGCGGCATCAATGGCAACCACCAAACGATCTATTTAGGCAACCTGGATTTGAGCCAAGCACAAGGCTTCATCCAAACCATGTCAAACCACATCAACCAAGCAGAACAACAACCAGGAGCGCCTTCCGATTGGCGCATTCAGATTGGCCCCTTCAAAAATAACAGTCAAAGGCATGAAGCAGCCAATCCAGAAGTGCCTTCAAGTATTGATTGACTTCAACTGGGTGTTGGTGCTCAATAAGCGACAGTCAGAACAAACACCACTCACATGAATGTTTCACCCAAAGTAGAAGCTTTTATCTCACATTTCGGAGAAATGGGTAGCCGTTGGGGCATCAACCGCACCGTAGGACAGATTTATGCCTTGTTGGTGGCCACGGAAAAGCCACTCAACGCCGATGAAATCTCTACAGCTTTGAGCATCTCCCGTTCCAACACCAGCATGGCCCTCAAGGAATTGCAGTCTTGGCGATTGATTCTGCCACAGCACTACCCTGGCGACAGGAAAGAGTATTACAAAACACCTGAAAACACCTGGCAAATGGCCCAAATCATTTTGGAAGAACGGCGCAAGCGGGAGCTGGACCCAACCTTGTCCATGTTGAGACAAGAAATCCTCAGGGAACCGGTCAGCCCGGAAGGTGAATACGCACAAAATCGGATGCAAGAAATCCATGATTTACTGGAAACCATGGATGAACTCATGAACCAATTGCAAGAACTCACGCCGCAAGACATCCAAAGGCTGAAAACCATGGGTCCTAAACTGAAGAAATTCTTTAACATCAAAGACCGGCTGTTGGGCAAAAAAGAGCGATGAAGTTCATTGTTTTCATCACCTTAATTTGGCCAGTACTTGCCACCGCTTACCCCATCACGGTCACAGACTCCAATGGCAAAGTGACTTTCAAGCAAGCACCGCAACGGGTGGTGGTGCTGAACCACACTTTGGCAGAACAACTGCTTTCTTTGGGCGTGGAGCCCATTGCATTGGCTGATGTCGCCAGGTACCAAAAGAACATCAAGCTACCCTCCCTGCCAGACCAAGTGGTTGATGTCGGCGACCTCATGTCGCCTGACTTTAACAAGCTGCGTGAATTGAAACCTGATTTGATCGTTGTGGGTTACTCACAACGGCCGTTGATGCGTGCAATGTCTAACATCGCACCTTTGCTCTATTTCAATAATTTCTCCAGGCGTTACCACAATGCCAACAAAGCCGATGAACGCTTGATCACATTGGCCACCGTCTTTGACAAACAAGAAGCGGCTCAACGGGTTCTGAAAGAAAGGGACCACAGGATTGAGCAACTGAAGCATCAAATCAAAACCCTGATCCCTCAAGCCCCCCAGATCACAGTCGCTGTCATCGAAAACGATGATGCCGCTTGGGTGTTTGGTAACAATTCAATGGTTGAGCATGTCTTGAACCTGTTGGATTTACCCCTGGCCACCGAAACCCAACCCAGCAAGCTCGGCAGCCACAAGCTGGCCACCCAAGAATTGCTTAACAGGCCTGGCTGCGTTCTGTTTATGAGCTTCGACGGCTTTGATGCCGCACAGTCTCCAGCGTGGCAACAAAGTGTCGCACACCAAAACGGCTGTTTGTTGGCCATGCCGCTGACTTCTTTATATGGTGGCAGTGAATCCTTGGCTCATTTGGCCGAAGCCATCACCGAGGTATTGCTTTCAAACATCACCACTGTCCGGTAAAAAGATTCACACATAGAGTGAGTCGATGATTTAAAACCACCGTCACTCCTGCGACTAGGTGAATTGCTTGCAAGAGATGGTGGCCTGGGCCAAGGCCACAGCCTAACAGACCACACCATGGCGACAACAATTGACGCCAAGCTGCCCCCCCTAATTACCTCACTGAGATACAACACTAAAAAAGCACCAAAACTTTCAAAAAAGCTTGTAAAAGGTGAGGACTCTTTTATAATTTGCGCAAATTTCAGTAATTACTGAAATTTCAATAATTAATCGATAAGGAACCACGCTTCCTTATCCAAACCCCTCAAAACGGTTGGATTATGCGCAAAAAAAGCATCAACAAAAGACCAGGACTCAAAGCATGGGCCCTGCTTTCAATCTTTCCACTGCTCAGCGGATGTGAGTTTCTATTGTTTGACCCCAAAGGACCCATCGGTGCCCAACAAAAAGACCTGATCATTTTGTCCTTTGCCGTGATGTTGATTGTGGTTATACCGGTGATGGTGATGTCCGTGGTTTTTGCCTACAAATACCGGGCCAGCAACACCGACAATGAATACAAACCCAATTGGGCGCATTCGAACTTGATTGAGGCGGTGGTCTGGACTGTTCCCTTGCTCATCATCATTGTTTTGGGCGTCATCACCTACCGAACCTCGTTCTCACTTGACCCACGCCAACCCATTGAATCAGACAAAGAAACCTTGCGAATTCATGTGGTGGCACTGGATTGGAAGTGGTTGTTCATTTACCCAGAACAAACCATTGCCACGGTCAATGAAGTGGCTTTCCCGGTGGACACGCCTGTTGAATTTCTGATCACCTCAGACACGGCCATGAATGCTTTTTTCATTCCCCAACTGGGCAGCATGATTTATGCCATGTCCGGCATGGAAAACCAATTGTACTTGGTGGCTGATGAGGCGGGTGTTTATCGGGGCTTGTCAGCAAACTACAGTGGTTTCGGCTTCTCAGGCATGAAATTCAAAGCGCATGCCCTCAATGACGAATCTTTTGAATCATGGGTGAATCAAGTCAAAAAAGCAGAGGTTGCATTGACCGATGACCGTTATGACCAATTGAAAGTCAAAAGCAAAGACCACCCAGTTGAACACTTTTCTGATGTCGACCCCTTGAAATTCAATCGCATCATCGAACATTACACAGGACCGCAAAATGGCCAATAACGCAACCATAGTCACCGATCCAGATCCCATCTTCGGCAAATTGACGCTCGACTCATTCCCACTGCATGACCCAGTCATCTTGACCACCTTGTTGGTCGCTGTGATGATTGGCGCAGCTGTGGTTGGCTCATTGATCTACTACGGCAAGATCAAATACCTGTGGACTGAATGGTTGACCACAGTGGACCACAAAAAGATTGGTATCATGTACATCATTGTCGCCTTCATCATGCTGATTCGAGGGTTTTCGGATGCCTTGTTAATGCGAACCCAACAAGCCATGGCAGTGGCTGAAGCAGAAGGGTTGGGCTATTTACCACCAGAGCATTATGACCAAATTTTCACAGCCCATGGTGTGATCATGATTTTCTTTGTCGCCATGCCTTTGGTGACCGGTCTGATGAACTTGATCATGCCTTTGCAAATCGGTGCCAGGGATGTGGCCTTCCCCTTTTTGAATTCACTCAGTTTCTGGCTCTTCGTAGTCGGCACCATGTTGATCAATGTGTCCTTGTATGTCGGCGAATTTGCGGCCACCGGTTGGCTCGCCTATCCACCGCTGTCCGGGCTGGAATACTCTCCCTGGGTCGGGGTGGATTACTGGCTCTGGGCACTTCAGATCAGTGGCATCGGCACGCTACTCAGCGGAGTCAATCTGTTCGTGACCATTTTGCGAATGCGGGCGCCCGGAATGACCATGATGAAGATGCCCGTTTTCAGTTGGACCACTCTATGTGCCAATGCATTGATCATTCTGGCCTTCCCCATTTTGACCGTGTCGATCACTTTGTTGACTTTAGACCGCTACATGGGCACCAACTTTTTCACAGCCGACCTGGGCGGCAACCAAATGATGTATGTCAACCTGATTTGGGCTTGGGGGCATCCAGAAGTCTATATTCTTATCTTACCTGCGTTCGGTATTTTTTCAGAAGTGGTTGCCACCTTTAGTCAAAAACGTTTATTTGGCTATGGGACCATGGTGTATGCCATGGCTGTGATCACCGTCTTAGCTTTCAGTGTCTGGTTGCATCACTTTTTCACAATGGGCGCAGGCAGTAATGTTAATGCCGTGTTTGGTATTGCCACTATGGTCATTTCAATCCCAACCGGTGTGAAGGTATTCAAT
>JAUHZH010000048.1 GCA_030426065.1 Gammaproteobacteria bacterium | reverse complement strand
GCCTGTTCCAAGCGGTTGCGGAAAAAGACCACTTGGTTGCCGCCTTTGCCTTTGGCCTCATACATGGCGGTGTCCGCCCTTTGAATCAGCAGGTTCTGGTTGTCACCGTCTTTGGGGTAGATGACGGCGCCGATGCTGCTGGTGATGTGGAATTGGCGGCCATCAATTTCAAATGCATCCATCATGCTGGTCAGTATTTTTTGACAAATTGCTTTCGTCGCCTGTTCTGCTTCCTCCACAGATTGGCCAAGCTCGGCCAACTCGATGATGAACTCATCACCGCCCAATCGGGCCAAAGTATCCCCTTTGCCTATGATGACTTCCAGTCGTTTGGCCATTTCTTGAATCATCATGTCTCCCACGCTGTGGCCCTGAGAGTCGTTGATGGTTTTGAAGTTGTCGATGTCCAAAAACAAGATCGCACCGTTGTGATTGTGTTGGATGGCGCGATCCAATGACAAGGTCAGCCGGTCATCCAAAAGCAGTCGATTGGGTAAGTCGGTCAAGGCATCATGTTGGGCCATGAACTTGATTCGGTCTTCGAATTTTTTGGCTTCAGTGATGTCAACACCCACAGTGAGGATGGCTGGCAATTCATCGTGGCGACCCCAAAATGGCATCCGCGATAAGTACAACACATGTTCGGTGCCACTGAAGTCATTGACTGTGAATTCTTTGTGGATGGGTTGCGAATTCCTTGGGTTCAGCAAGATTTGGTTGTTGAAAAAGGGTTCGTACTCTGGTCGGGTTTCCAACAGTCGGTCGGAATTGATGTCTTCAAAGGCCTTGTTGGTGAGGCCAAAGAAATGACTGGCAGTTTCATTGGCCAGAACCACGTCGCCATTGATGTCGACCACATAAATCATGTGGGGGACCAAGTTGACGATTTGTTTCAGCTGTTCCTCTCTGCCTGAAAGTTCCTGGACCCGCATTTTGACTTGCTTCTTGAACAAAGTGGCCAAAATCGTCGACAGCAGTGCAATGATGGCAATGAACAACAACACCGGCCATGCCCATGAAGGCACCACGGTCTCGGTTTCATTCTGCAACCACTTGATGCGTGATTGATAATAAAATGATTCGGAATCTTTTTTCCAATCGGCAATCGTGCGATTGTAGATGTTCAGTAAAGTGGGATCGGCTCCCTTAGGGATGGCCACGAATGCTTTGAATGGATTGAACACCACGGCACTGCCAAGAATGGTGGTGTTTTTTACGTATTCCAACCCCACCAAGTTGTTTGAGACGCCTCCGTCAGCTTGTCGGTTTTTGACCAGTTCAAAGATTTGGCTGTAGTCGTTGACTTCTTTGATGTGGCAGGAGATGTCAAACTGTTTGCACTGGTTGAGTAAATTGATGGCGTTGATGTCGCCTTTCAGTGCAGCGATGGTTTTGTTGTCCAAGTCGATGATGTTTTCAACCGTAGAATCGCTGGGAATGAACACCTGGCCCCACACAGTAACAAAGCTTTCATTGGCAAAATCCAAGTACATGGCACGGCTTTCGTTGTAACCGGCCGATGTGATCATGTCGATTTCATGGTTTTTGGCTTTTTCCAAAAGCACTGGCCATTCATCGTGAATCCACTCAATGGTGAAATCATTTTGAACCGCCATCTGATTCAATAAATCGACCACCAAACCATTGGCTTTCCGGGTTTCGGGATCAACAAAAGAAAGGGGTGGGCTGGTGAAATATCCGATGCGAAAGTGCTGACCCGACACACCCTGGGTCGCGTCACTTTGTCCTTGTGCCAGCCAGCTCACCAGCAGCACCATCAATATAACAAATATTTTTCGCATCACATGTCACATCACCTGTCAATCATCTTACTACAGCCCATGCTCAGGAACAACCGTTTAACCGCCATGTCATGCCTATCAAAAGTGGTCTTTCCATTGCCTCAAAACAGCAAAAGCATCCACTTCTGAAGTGATGGGCCTTGAGCTGTGTTTTTGTAGTGAATTCAGCAGCATGGGGTCCGACAAACGAAGGAATGGGTTGAGTTGTTTTTCTTGGCTTAAAGTGGATGGCAGGGTGATGATGTCTTGGCTGCGTTTGTTGTTCACATGATCCATGAAAAGTTTGAGTTCGGTGTCTTCAGGCAATACATGTAACGCAAATCGTCCATTGGACTGGGTGTATTCGTGTGTGCAATAAACAGCCAAGTGGTCGGGCAATGCTTTGATTTGAGCCAATGAATGTTGGAATTGCTGTGGTGTGCCCTCAAACATGCGGCCACAACCCAGGGAGAATAAGGTGTCTCCACAAAACAACCAGTCGTCATTGTAGTAAATGATGTGGCTGAGGGTGTGTCCTGGTGTTTCCTTGACGTGCAGTTCGAGGTTCAACGAACCAATGCGCACATGGTCGCCCTCAATGACGGTGGTGTGGTTTCCGGGGATTCGTTCATCCTTCGGTGCATAAACCGGACAAGACCATCGTGATTGAAGGTTTTCCAAGCCGCCGATATGGTCGGGGTGGTGGTGGGTGATCAATATGCCCGCCAGTTCCAAGTCATGCGCTTCAAGAAAGTCAGAAACCGGCACCGCATCACCAGGATCAACCACAACAGCCCAGCGCCCGTCATGGATGGCCCAAATGTAATTGTCGGTGAATGCTTTGATGGGATGAATATTCATGTTGGCTCACTTATAATGCGTTCATGAATGATACTACGGACAGCCGACCTTTGGTCGAAATTTACACTGATGGATCGTGCCTGGGTAACCCCGGTGCCGGTGGGTGGGCGGCTTTGCTGGTCTGCCGCGGGAAAGAAAAGATGCTGGTCGGGGGGCGACCGGATACCACCAACAACCAAATGGAGTTACAAGCGGTGATTGCCGCTTTACAAGCCCTCAAGACGGCTTGTCAGATACATTTATATACCGATTCCAAGTATGTGATGGATGGTGCCACGCAGTGGTTGGCTGGCTGGAAAGCCAAAAACTGGAAAAACAGCAAGAAACAAGCGGTGAAAAACCAAGCGCAATGGCAGGTTTTGGATGGTTTGTTACAACAGCACCAAATCCAATGGCATTGGGTCAAAGGGCATTCAGGTCATGAACAAAATGAACGGGTTGATGATGCAGCCCGACAGCAAGCGGAGCAACAACAATGAACCTCATTCCAGGCAAGCAAATCATGCTGGATACAGAAACCACAGGCTTAAAGCCCCAGGATGGTCACCGAATCATTGAAATCGGAGCGGTGGTGGTTCAAAACAGAACCGTGACCGAAAGCCATTACCACCAATACACCAACCCGAACTTCGAAGTGGAAGCCGAAGCCTTGGCAGTCCATGGCATCACCAATGATTTTTTGAATGACAAGCCCGCTTTCGAGCGGATTGTGGATGAATTCATTGCCTTTATCGAAGGGGCTGAGTTGGTGATTCACAATGCACCGTTTGATGTCGGCTTCATCGATCATGAATTGATGTTGTGTGGCAAAGATTTCCGTTTGGCAGACATTTGTGTGATCACAGACAGTTTGACTTTGGCGAAAGAAAAGCACCCAGGGGCCAAAAACAACTTGGATGCTTTGTGTAAACGGTATGGCATCAGCAATGAGCACAGGACGTTGCACGGGGCCTTGCTTGACTCGGAAATTCTGGCCCAAGTTTATTTGGCCATGACCGGTGGCCAAACGACCCTTGACTTGAGCAGCAATCAAGGTCATGGCATGTCGCAATTGAATTTTGATTTGTCTGATTTGCCACCACTGAAATCGGTCCAAGCCAGTGAAACTGAAATCGCAGCGCACCAAGCTTGGTTAGAAAAACATGGTGGTGAAGTGGATGCCAAATTGTGGCAGCATTGACTGTGATACTTTATTTCTGAAGGGTGCTCTTTTACAATGCACGCTTTGATAGACAAGCAACAAGGAATCAGGACATGTTAGATCCTCAAATATTGCGCAACGATTTGGAACAGACGGCCACCCGGTTAAAGCACCGAGGTTATGACTTGGATGTGACGCATTGGCAGTCATTGGAACAGCAACGCAAGACAGTCCAAATTGAAACCGAAAGCCTTCAAAACAAGCGCACCACGATCTCCAAATCCATTGGCAAAGCCAAAGCCGCTGGAGAAGACGTGCAGCCCTTGTTGGATGAAGTGGCTGCCATTGGTGACACTTTGGATGCTTCCAAAGAGCAACTCAAAGCCATCCAAGCTGAAATGGAGTTGGTGACTTTGTACACACCCAACCTGGCGCATGAGTCAGTGCCTGTGGGTAAAGACGAAGACGACAACGTTGAAGTGCGTCAGTGGGGGGAACCCAAATCATTTGATTTTGAAGTCAAAGACCATGTGGCGCTGGGTGAGCGCCGTCAAGGACTGGATGCTGAATCGGCCGCCAACCTGTCAGGTTCTCGGTTCACATTGTTGACCGGCGAAATGGCGCAACTGCATCGTGCATTGGCACAGTTCATGCTTGATCAACACACCACCCACCACGGTTACAAAGAATATTACGTCCCATACTTGGTCAACGCCCAAACCATGCAAGGTTCTGGTCAGTTGCCTAAATTCGCAGACGATGCTTTCATCACCGAAGATGAGCGGTATTTGATACCGACGGCAGAAGTGCCATTGACCAATTTGGTTGCGGACACAATTTTAGAAGAAGCCGAATTGCCCATCAAAATGACTGCCCACACGCCTTGTTTCAGAAGAGAAGCGGGTAGTTATGGCAAAGACACCCGTGGCATGATCCGTCAGCATCAGTTTGAAAAAGTTGAAATGGTTCAAGTTGTTCACCCAGATCATTCATTCGACGCCCTTGAGGAAATGACAGGTCACGCTGAAGCCATCTTACAAGCATTGGAATTGCCTTATCGGGTGATGGTGTTGTGTTCTGGAGACATGGGGTTTTCAGCAACCAAGACTTATGACATCGAGGTGTGGTTGCCGGCGCAAAAAACCTACCGAGAAATTTCATCTTGCTCTAATTGCGTGGATTTTCAGGCCAGAAGAATGAAGGCACGATTCCGTTCGCCAGAGGTCAAGAAACCTCAGTGGGTACACACTTTGAATGGTTCTGGATTGGCGGTTGGCAGGACCTTGATTGCGGTTTTGGAAAATTATCAGCAAAAAGATGGCTGTGTGTTGGTTCCAGAGGCCTTACAAGGCTATATGGGCGGTAAAACTGTGATAAACGTGGCATGATCCACCAACATGGCTTGCCAGTAAATGAAGTTTTGCTATAATCAATAGCCATTATAACAACGATATTTTACGGGATGGGAAAAATGAAACTGCACTTTCCTCACGGTGAACTTGCGGATAAAACGCTGCAAGATGGTGACATTCAAATCGGTGCCGCAGATGATGCTGATGTTGTGATCAAAGACAAAGGCTTGGCTGACGTGCACGCCACGCTGCACGTTGACGGCGGCGACATGCACATATCTATCGACAGTGAAGCCCGTCTGGTTTCTGTTAATGGCAAATTGGTCAAAGGGCAAAAAGAAGTCAGGCCGGGTGACTTGATCATCATGTCTCAAGTACACATCAAAGTGATGGATGCCGCTGAAGAAGAAGACGATGACAACCGAACTCGCGTTCGCATGGCTTTGCCTAAGTTCGTGTTGCGAGGGGTTTCAGGTTCGTATTTTGGCAAAACATTTCCTTTGCGGGGTGCCACAGTTTTGGGCCGCCATTCAGAATGTCATGTGTGCATCAATTCAGAAGGCATTTCGCGCAAGCACGCCCAGATCACTGTCGAAGCCGATGGTTTGAGTATCAAGGACATGGGTTCTTCCAATGGCACCTTTGTCAATGGTGAGAAAATTGAAGAGTCCAAACTGTCAGTGGGTGATGAGGTGAAGTTGGACAATTTGCGTTTCTTGATTCAGACCCCTGGCATGCCAGAACCTGCCAACCAAGCTGAAATCAAAACGGCACCTTCTGCTTCCATTCCCAAAGAAGGCAGTGCCCCTGAAGAAGCACCCGGTGGCTCAGGTGCCATCAAGTGGGTGATCACTTTGGTGGTGTTGGGTGGTGCTGCATTTGCCGCTTGGAAAATGGGCTATTTGAACGGCTTATTGGGCTGATTGTACCAGTCAATGCAAAGAAGGCGCGTCAGCGCCTTTTTTTATGCGTGCAAAACAGATAAAATCGCAAGGTTTTACCACATGATAAGGATGAGCCATGCTCAGTACCCAGGATATCAGAAATCAATTTTTGGCATTTTTTGAAAAGAATCAACATGCCAAAGTCAAAAGCAGCTCGTTGATTCCAGGCAATGACCCCACGCTGTTGTTTGTCAATGCAGGCATGGTTCAGTTTAAAGACGTCTTCTTGGGCGCAGAAAAACGCAACTACACCCGCGCCACCTCTTCACAGCGCTGTGTGCGAGCAGGTGGTAAACACAATGATTTGGATCAAGTGGGCTACACCGCCCGCCACCACACATTTTTTGAAATGTTGGGAAATTTCAGTTTTGGGGATTATTTCAAAAAAGAAGCCATTCACATGGCTTGGCAGTTTTTAACTGAAGAACTGGGATTGGCCAAAGAAAAGTTGTGGGTCACTGTTTATGAAGAAGACGATGAAGCCGAAGCGATTTGGTTGAATGACATCGGATTCCCCAAAGATCGCCTGTCACGCATCGGTGCCAAGGACAATTTTTGGCAGATGGGAGACACCGGTCCTTGCGGTCCATGTACTGAAATCTTTTATGATCATGGTGAGCACATTGCCGGTGGACCTCCAGGTACGCCTGAGGAAGACGGTGACCGATACATTGAAATATGGAACCTGGTGTTCATGCAGTTTGACCGACAGGCCGATGGCACTTTGGATCCGCTGCCCAAGCCTTGTGTGGATACGGGCATGGGTCTGGAGCGCATCGCTTCCATTTTACAAGGCAAACACAACAACTATGACATTGACTTGTTTCAACACTTGATTGCCAAAGCCATTGAGTTGACGGGTGCCTCTGATTCCGATGACCCTTCCTTAAAGGTGATTGCTGACCACATCAGAACCTGTGCTTTTTTGATTGCCGATGGCGTTCTGCCATCCAATGAGGGTCGTGGTTATGTGTTGCGTAGAATCATTCGCCGCGCTGCCCGTCATGGTCACAAGTTAGGTGCTCAATCCTTGTTCTTTTATCAAATGGTTCCTGCATTGATTGATGTGATGGGTGAAGATTACACCGAATTGGTGGAGCAGCGTGATCACATCATGGCGGCACTGAAAAAAGAAGAGCAAAAATTTGCCGAAACGCTGGATATGGGGATGCAAGAATTCCAGAAGATGACGCACAACCTGAAAGCAGGTCAGGCCGTCACTGGAGACATCGCTTTTAAACTCTATGATACCTATGGTTTTCCATTGGATTTGACTCAGGATGTGGCCAGGGAAAGTGGTCGGTTGGTCGATGAAAACAGGTTTGAAGAATTGATGAAAGCCCAAAAAGCACGTTCACGTTCAGTCAAACAGTTCAACCAAAGCAACCAGTTGTCTGCTGAAATCATTCAACTGCTGGTGCCCACCCAGTTCCTCGGCTATCAGGACAATCAAGCGACAGCGCAAGTGGTGGCATTGATTCAAGACGGTGAAATGGTGGATGCCATCAAGGCAGGTGATTCGGCCTGGATGGTTTTGGATCAAACCCCTTTTTATGCTGAATCTGGTGGACAGGTGGGTGACCGAGGCACATTGACAGGACCTGATTTGACAGCCGTCATCAGCGACACACAAAAAGCCGCAGGACAATTTCATTTACATCATGTATCGATTCAGAACGGGCAGCTGCACACCGGTCAAGCCGTGCAGGTGGCGATCGATGAAGGGCACCGTCAGTTGGTGATTTTGAATCACTCTGCCACGCATTTGTTACATAAAGTCCTTCGGGATGTTTTGGGTGACCATGTTCAACAAAAAGGCTCGTTGGTAACAGCAGACAAACTGCGGTTTGACTATGCTCATGAGCAAGCTTTGTCAGAAGCTGAGTGGCAACAAGTTGAAGAACGGGTCAATGACGCCATCCGTGCCAACCATGCAGGTCAGGCTACCAACATGTCGTTTGATCAAGCTGTGGCCAGTGGTGCCATGGCCTTGTTCGGTGAAAAATATGGTGATGAAGTCAGGGTGATGGATTTCGGTGGATTTTCAGTTGAATTGTGTGGGGGAACCCACGTCAAAGCAACCGGCGACATTGGCTTATTTAAGCTGGCATCTGGCATTCGCAGGATCGAAGCCATCACTGGTCCCGCAGCGGTTCATTTTGTACAAGACCAAGACCGTCAACTGAAGAAACTGGCTTCCATGCTCAAAGTGCAGTCTGGTCAAGTCGACCAAGCCACAGCCTCGTTGATGGATAAAAACAAAGCATTGCAAAATGATTTGGCGTCACTGAAACAAGCCAGTGCCCAAAGCGCAGTCAAGGACGTGTTTTCTTTGGTTGAGGAGCGTGGTGGTATCCATGTATTGGGTCATGTGTTTGAGGACACCGATGTCTCTGTGCTCAGGGATCACATTGATGGGTTCAAAGACAAATACGATCAAGGCATCGTGGTCTTTGCCAATGTGAGCGATGGCAAAGCGCAGGTCTTGGTGGGTGTGACCAAAGCATTGACTGGCACCTACAAAGCCGGAGAAATCATCAAAGAAGTACTGGCACCGATTGGAGGCCGTGGCGGCGGCAGACCTGATTTCGCTCAAGGTGGTGGAGAAGGGGGCGTGCAAGATTTGTCCGATGCGATAAAAAATACATTGGCCAAATAAAAGCTTCAATTTTCAGACAAAATGTAGTCTAATTTCTATATAGAAGGGCGGCATCAAATTTTGACAGCCGCCCTTTTGAGTGGCTCAGCCCGAGGAGTCCAAACCAAAACAAGGAGATTGACATGTTAATTTTAACAAGAAGAGTTGGAGAAACATTGATGATAGGTGACGATGTGACCGTCACGGTGTTGGGCATCAAAGGCAACCAAGTCAGAATCGGAATCAATGCCCCTAAGGAGATTGCCGTCCACAGGGAAGAAATTTATGAACGTATTAAAAGTGAACATGATGTCGAACACGAAGGTGAAGAAACCGAAGTTGATATGGATGACAACTTAGGCAATCGCTGATCGATCCAAACTGAGATTTGCGTCAGTGATAAATTTATCACTTTCAAGTTGCAAATTCGATTTTATCCATTAAAATGACCGACCTCTTAACAGACAGCGTGCTGTGAGGGTGGCTTGTCATAACTGATGAGCACAACACTTGGTAAAATCACACAAGTATAAATAAGTGTTTTGAAAGAAACGGAGTTTGGCCGAGCGGCTGACTGAAATGTCTGGAACATTTCAGCCCCGCGAAGCGGACCCGAAGGGCGAAGGGCAGGATGCCCGTAGTCAGGCGATCCCACTGGGGAGCGCAGCACTTGGTAAAATGACACAAGTATAAATAAGTGGTTTAAAGAACGGAGAGTTGGCCGAGCGGCTGAAGGCGCTCCCCTGCTAAGGGAGTATGGGTGTTAAAAGCTCATCGAGGGTTCAAATCCCTCACTCTCCGCCATCTTCTTTGAAGATATAAAAAAACCGTGAATTATGGTTGACATTAATTTGTAAAAACAACATAATTCGCAACCCTTGAGCGCCCGTAGCTCAGTTGGATCAGAGTACCTGGCT
>JAUHZH010000047.1 GCA_030426065.1 Gammaproteobacteria bacterium | reverse complement strand
TAAAGCAGAAAAAAAGGCTCGGCAAGCACTATATAAATCAAAATTTTAATATCAATGACTTAGCGGATTTTGTTTAAAAATCGTGCCAAAAGCTCAAGCTAAATAGATTTTAAACAGTGCATTAAGGTATTTTGGTTTTGTACCAATAGCGACTCAAATTCAAGATGGCTGCTGCCGTCAATCCAACGATCAAACCCACCCACAATCCTTTGACTCCCCAGTCCAGCTGGAAGCACAAATACCAGGATGCCACCAAGCCCAAGGCCCAAAAAGAAAACACGTTGCTGAGCATGATGAAGTTCATGTCTTTGATGCCGCGCAGCGCCCCAGCAGCAGCGACCTGTATGCCATCAGACAATTGAAAAATGGCTGCCAAAAGCAACAAACCCACCGTGATTTCATGGACCACAGGATCATCGGTGTACATGCTGACCACCCAGTTACCACCAAAGACGATGATGGCCATAGAAATCACCTGTGTCACCAGCACCAGGGCGATACCATATAACCCGGCATGGCGAATGTCGATGGGGTTTTTGCGGCCCACGGCATTGCCCACTCGAATGGTGATGCCCATGGACAAACCCAAGGGCACCATGAACAGCAAAGACGAGAAATTCAAAGCAATTTGGTGCGCCGCGACCGTGGCTGTGCTGAGCGATGATGCCAGTAAAGTCACCACGGAAAACAAACCCACTTCAGCAAACATCGACACACCAATCGGAAAACCCAATTTAAAAAAGCGCCATATTTCAGCCCAATGGGGCCAATCAAACTGGCTGTAAACTTTGAGCGCTTTGATCACTTTGTGGTGCTTGATGATGAACCCATAAGCCAACATCTGAATCACCAACACCGTTGCTGAAGCATAACCACACCCCGCTGCACCCAGTTCTGGGAAACCCAATTTGCCATACATCAAAATGTAGTTGAGTGGGATGTTACACAACAAGCCAATGAAACTGACCACCATGGTCGGCTTGGTGATTGACATGCCATCGGCCAAATAGCGAAAGGCGACAAAGAAAGACAAAGGCAAAACACCCCAGGAAATCCCATTGATGTAGCCAATCGCATGTGGAATCACCTCGGGTTGGGTGTCAAACCACATAAACACCGGATCCAAGTGCCTGAGCAAAACAGTGAAAACCACCCCCAACAACAAACACAGCCACATCGCTTGTCTGAAGAATGGCGCCACTTTGTGGTGGTTGCCGGCGCCATCCATTTCCGAAACCACAGGCGGAATCGCCATCAACAAACCAAACAAAAACAAAATGGCGGTGGCCCAAACCGAACTGCCCACAGCCACCGCTGCCAAAGTCACGGGGCCCAAATCACCAGCCATCATGGTGTCCACCACACTCATGGCCACCACGGTGATTTGGCTGATGATCAACGGCAACGACAGTTTGACCGTTTGTGTGATGTGTCTTTTGATGGGCATGTGTTCCATGGCTTGTTATACTGGGTTGGTTTCTTTGCTTGGTTTTGAAATGAAAACAGCCTTTTTAACAGGTGCCACGGGGTTCCTGGGTGGTCATTTGGCACAACTGTTGGCGAATCAAGATTGGCATGTCACTGCCTTGTCCCGAAGCATACCAAAAAACCCACTCCAAGGGGTGAACTATGTCACCGGTGATGTCCTTGACAGCCCAAGCCTTCAGCGTTCGATGGAAACTTCCGTCGACTCCGTGTTCCATTTGGCTTCTGACACCAACACCTGGCGCAAACACAACCCAAGGCAAACCGCCATCAACATCCAAGGCACACAAAACCTGATGGATGTGGCACTGGCCAAACAAGCCAAAAGCTTTTTGTACGTCTCCTCCATCGTCACTTGGGGCGTGGACCACCCCGGATTGGTTCACACCCATGAACAGGATGCACAACACGGTCTTCAGTCTTGGGTCAACTACGTCAAGACCAAGAGCCAAGCAGAGCGCATGGTCAAAAAAGTGGCTGACCGAATGCGGGTGGTGATCGCCAACCCGACCCACATCATTGGTCCCGCTGACCAGCACAACTGGATTCGGCTGTTCAAACTGATCATAAAAAATGACCTGCCCACCATTCCCCAAGGCGCTGGCTCTTTTGCCGATGTTCGGGACGTGGCCAATGGCATCATCCAAGTCCATGAAAAAGGCGAAAATGGTGACAACTACATCCTCGGGGGTAATAACCTGAGTTTCCCTGAGTTCATTGAGGCAGTTTGTCAAGCTTGGAATTTGACAGTCGATGCCAAGGTGCTGCCCAAACCATTGATCAAGGTCTTTGCCCACTTACAATCCTGGTTGGCTTACCTGACGGGTAAAACGCCAGACATCACACCCGAGTCGTTACAACTGATCAGCCACCAATACGCCGTTTCCAGTGACAAAGCCAAACAACAATTGGGTTACACCATCCGGCCCTTGAACGACAGCTTGGCCGACATCCAAAAAGACCTGATCCAGCGCCAGATTTTGAAACCGTAACTCGCCAAAGTGGCAATAAAAAAGGGCCTGACAGTGCAGGCCCCAGTGTGGTGTAAATGGACGCCGTTTATCCGTTTTCAGCCAACGCCTTGTTGAATTCTTCTTGGGCATGCTGGAACTGTTCAAAGGCACGGCCCACATACAGCATCACTTCATCGACATAACCATCTGTCGATGCCGACCAAACGCGGTTGATGTAGCGTTCGCCCGCAGCAAAGCTGGACATGATGTCGGCATAGTGCTGGATGCCAAAAAGGTGCCTCATCGATTCCCTCGCTTCTGCGAAGTTCATCAAATCTTCACGAAACAGTTTGTCAATCTCAAAGCGCATCTCATAGGTCGGTACTTTGTCTTTTCTACCATCCAAGGCTTCCAGGTTGGTCAAAACGTTTTTCAAAGACTCGATCAGCACCTGCTTGTTGTTTTGCAACAAATCACCTTGCTTGGCAGCGGCACTCGATGCTTTCTTGTAAAGGAAAGCCGCAATGAACCCCACCAACATCACGGGTACAAAGTAAGTCCAATTCATGGACCGCTCATCCAAAGAAGCCAAATAGGCCCCAACCAGAAATGAAACAATCACCAATAAAAATGCCATGTTTTTCATCATTGTTCTCCTTATCCTGCCGTCGCAATCACGTAGATGGCATTGCCAACACCCACCAATGCTTCACCGACAATCAGGCCGGCAGCTATTGGGATCCCTTTGTTCTCAGACCATGTTTTGCCTTTGCTGCGGTCAACAATTTCACGCAACAAAGTACCAATGGCATAAGTCAAAACGATATTGAATGGCAGGTAAAAACCCAGTCCGACGGTGATGCCCAGCCCGGCTTGTAACAGCGACAACAAACCGCCCAGCACAGCACCAGCGATGTATTTCTCGGTCGGTACATCACCACCGGTGATGCCTTCCACCATGGAAGCCAAAGCTTGACCTTGTGGTGCGGGGAATTCATCTCCGCCCAAACCAAAAGCTTTGTCCAATGTGAAAATCAAGATGATGACCACAATCGGGCCCAACCAGGCACCAAAAAATTGGCCGAGTTGTTGTTTGCGTGGTGTGGCGCCGACCAGGTAGCCGGTTTTCATGTCCAACATCAAATCAGTGGCTTGTGACATCGCCACACAAGTGGCGGCACCGACTGTGATGGCTGCCACAATCGCAGAACCTGTGCTCATGCCGCCGAACAATTGGGTGACCATGATCAACAAGGTCACGGCAATCAAAGTCATGCCAGACAAAGGTGACCAGTTGGTGCGACCAATGGCTTCAGACAAAATGATGCCGGCTATCCATATCCACAAGGTGCCCAATTCACCCATCATCAGACCATGAATCAAGCTCACTTCTTGTGCCGATGTCACAGCCATCACGCACAACAAAATGGCAGCCGCTGCAACGGCAAAATATAGCAATTTGATGGGCAGCTCGTCTTTACTCATGGCCGCATCTTTCTTGGCCGATGACTGCATCGATTTCACGGCAGATTTGATCAAAGGCAAAGCAAACAACACACCCACCACGGCACCACCAATGAGCATGCCAATGCCCGTTGGGCGGAACAACATCAAACGCAATTGATTGGGGTCGGTGATGGCTTCACCGGCTTCGTTGACGGGGAACGTACCCGTGACGTCCAACAACGGTGCGATGATCCAATAACAAACAAAACCACCAATGATGAATGCCAAACCACCGCGGCCTGCGATGAAAGCCACACCGATGGTCATCAATGACAAATACCAAGTTCCATTCAGGTATTCAGGCAAGCCCAACTGATCAAACAAGTGCCAATCATGGATGTTATAGATGATGGTGACCACATGAACCAAACCAGAAACCAGCATCGCGCCGAGCAAAAGGATGGCCTTGCTGATGCCTGCACCTGGAGATTTCAAAATCGACGCAACAGCGACACCGCCAGGGTATGTGAGCCGCTCATAATCAATCATTTGCTTGCGCAAGGGAATGATGAAAGCGATCCCCAAGAAGGCGCCCGCAATGGCACCAAAGGTGAGCACGTATGGGTTGAACTCGGTCGCATAACCCAAAATAAAGATGGCCGGTACCGAAAACATCATGCCAGATGATGCGCCATTGACAGCCGAGGCCACGGTTTGGGCCACGTTGTTTTCAATGATCGACCGACGCCTTAAAATGCCTCGCAAAATACCAAAACCCAAAATCGCTGCCAATTCTGATCCTTCGATCGAAAAACCCAGCTTCAAAGATGCATAGCCAATCGAAACCGCCAGCACCACACCCAGAAAATAACCGACAATCACCGCATGCGGCGTCAGCTCTGGATAGGCACCGCGGGTGATTGGGCCACTCGCTTGTTGTGTCATTGATGTCTCCCAATTAAGAGACCTCTGCAAAGGCCTCAATTTATAAATGCCAGAACCTGTGCCCGACTCCATGCCGAACACAGGTCTGATTGGGCCAAGAGTATAGCCTAATTTTGAGGGTTTTGGCTCAGGCTTGTCTTGAGGCTTGTAAAAAGAACCGAAAAACACGCCCATTCGATGCCCTTCAATGAGCGTGTTTTTGGTTTGTTTTTCTGCTCCCGTTGGAATACGGAATGGGAAGGAACTGTCAGATGTGGCAGTCCATACTGACCTTTGGCACCCACAGGTACCCAATCAATGTGTCGCTGGCGTCCTACATAAACCTAGGAAAAGCGAGGTAACTGGGCTTAGGTTCCAACACGATCTCATTGAAAACCTGATCAACATCCAGTTCTGACCCACAAACACAGCGCATTTTGGGTGTGTCTTCAACCCAGGACATGGGTTTTTGGTAGACTTTGTCACATTCCACGCATTGGAATGTCACCATTTCAATCGTTTCTTCTTTCATCACCTTCTCACAATCAAGAAGCCAACAAAAGCAAGCATCCAGCCCCTGCCGAAGCAGGACTGTAGCCCGCCTCCCGTATGCGGTGCAAACATTTACCACCGCACAATCATCTTAAGCCACAAAATATCGGGCACAAAAGGAATTTTTAAAAAATGTGCCTGTTTTTTTGCTGGTCATCAACTTCCACCCCAAACACACTGTCATGCCAGGGGTGGATTGCCGCTTTTGATTCAAAAAAACTGAGAATCAAGACAAATCTGCTGCCTTCAGCCACAAGGACTGAGGGCGGTGGTACAAATTGAACTCTGTGGCTGAAGCCATGGTGTAGGCACCCACTTGGGTGGCCACCATCACATCACCGATTTGCAACTCCGGTAATTCAATGTCTTCGTCAATCACATCGATGCTGTCACAGGTGGGACCCGCCAACACACTGGGCATCAAAGGCACGTCCACATCGTGGTGGTTCAATGTCATCACTGGGTATTTGGCGTGGTCATAAATCTGACCACTGAGCACGCCATACACACCATCATCCAAATAGTACCAAGTTCGGGCACCACGTTGGGCCTTGCCGACCACTGACATCAAATGAATGGCACTGGGACCCGCAACAAATCGGCCAGGTTCTGCCAACAGGTCAATTTCTGGTGGCAACAACGACAAGGCTTCATTGATGGGGGCACAAAAATCTTCAATCGCCATCGTTGGACCCACATACTCAATCGGGAAACCGCCACCGATGTCCAAGACACGCCAATTCACTTGCGGCATGTTGGCCATCAAATCTGCCGACATTTCTATGGCAGACACATGCGCCGATGGTGAAGGCACTTGGGAGCCCACATGGAATGACAAACCAACCACTTCGATGCCCTGTGCTTGCGCATGGGCAACCAAGTCAGGCACACGGGTCAACAAACAACCAAATTTACGCGACAAATCGACCACCGCATCTTGATTTCGGAAATTGACCCGAATCATCAATTGCGCCTGGTCTTTGTAGGGCAAAAATTTATCTATTTCAGCCACGTTGTCGACCACGAACAGTTGGATACCAAAATCCAAAGCCGCCTTGATCTCTGCGTCTTTTTTGATCGGGTGGGTGTGAATCGCTTGACTGGCATCGATGTCACAACGCTTGAGCAAATCAATTTCACCGGTGGTGGCGACATCAAAACCACTGCCCAAAGCGCGCAATTTTCGCAACACATAAGGATCAGGCAATGCCTTGATGGCGTAACGCATTTTGACCGCAGGCAGGGCACGGCTCAGTGCCTTGTACTGACCTTCGATGCGGTCTTCATCAATAATGAACAGAGGCGCACCGTGTTGGGCAGCCAAAGCACGTAATTTTTGTCGGGAGTACCCCGCCAAATGGTCGTTGTTGATTTGTTCCGCCAAATGGCTCTTTAAATCAAGTACAGCACTCATGATGCCACTCCATTCACTGCATTTTCAATGTATGCAGGCAAAGCAAAAGCCGACCGATGGACGGCCGGGGTATAATACCGACATGACAGGTTCGCCGCTTCAAAACGGCCCTGTAATGTGGCTTCATCAACGGTTTTCAAAGCCTTGTTGTCACTGGCCCATGCAAAGGTCATGACACCACCGACATAGGTCGGCACCGATGCGGCATAAAAAGTGACCTGATTGAATTCAGGACTCAGCCGCTTTTGGGTGGTGGTCACTTCATCCAATTGCATGAAGGCCACACCATTTTGTGCCACAAACACCCCACCCGCATTCAAACAGCGCTTCACGCCTTGATAAAAAGGTGAAGTGAACAAAACCTCGCCTGGACCAATGGGGTCGGTTGAATCAGAAATGATGACATCAAAAGTTTCATCACATTCCGCCACGTATTTGACACCGTCGTTGATGATGATTTCAGCACGAGGGTCATCAAATGCACCGTTCGAATGACCAGGCAAATACTGCACACACATGTCGATCACGGCTTGGTCAATTTCCACTTGAACCACACGCTCAACCTGTTTGTGTTTCAAAACTTCGCGCAGTATGCCGCCATCACCACCGCCGATGATCAGCACTTTTTTCGCTGATCCATGTGCCAACATCGGCACATGGGTCATCATTTCATGGTAAACGAATTCGTCTTTTTCTGTGGTCTGAATGACGCCATCCAAAGCCATCACCGTGCCCCACTGCTGGTTTTTGAAAATGACCAAATGCTGGTGGTCTGTTTGGTGTTCAAACAACACTTCATCAACAACAAACCGTTGGCCCCAGCTGGGATACAGGGTTTCTAAATATTTATTCATCGACTTTGCCGCGACGCAGGTTATCCACATCCACACGATCAGGGGTGAAAAAACCTTTCAAAACTTCAATCGCTTTTTCAGGCGCCGCATCACCACACATGAACACATCAAATGCCGCGAAATCTTTTTCCGGCCAAGTGTGAACAGAAATGTGTGATTCGGCCAAAACAGCCACACCTGAGATGCCGCCGTTGGGTGTGAAGTGATGCAAATGGATGTGCAACAAAGTGGCACCGGCTTTTTTGACCGCTTCACGCATGGCCGCTTCCATGTGCGCCAATTCATCCAATCGATTGGCGCCCCACAGGTCAATGATCAAATGGGTGCCGGCAAACACTTCACCGTCACGGTGAATGAAATGATCCAATCGGTCATCTTCCGGTGCTTGGTTGAATGTGGGCCATTGTTGGGCCTGGATGTCTGATGCCACGGCTTTCAAAGCGGCGACGTTATTTTGTGTGGCCAAGGTTGGCTCTTTGATGATGGCGTTTTTATTCATCATTTTTCTCACTCACAAAACTTCAAAGGCACAGAACCTTTGAAAAAAATAAAACGGCCACTCAGATCAATGCGGTCAAAAACCTTTGCTCAGCGCCTCGCAGAAAAACCAGATACCCCTTTGCGTCTTGACCCAAAGCAGCACTGGAAAAAAAGTGCGCGAATTTTGGGGCCATTTCCATTCCAATGCAAGAAAAAAATAAAAATAGTCATGATATAATCACTGAATTTGATTTAGCCGTCCAAACAACTGATATGCCTGAAAAAAATTCGGTTCCAGTCCCCTTAAATATCGCCCAAAACTGTCACTGTGATGACGTGACTTATCAAAAGATGTATCAACAATCCATCGAAGACAATGCAGACTTCTGGGCTGAACAAGCCAACAAGCGCCTGGATTGGTTCAAACCCTTCACCGAAGTCAAAGACGTGTCCTATCAAAGTGAGGATTTGCACATCCGCTGGTTTGCCGATGGCATGTTGAACGTGGCACACAATTGCATCGATCGCCATTTGCCAGAAAAGGCAGATGACACCGCCATCATTTGGCAAGGTGATGAACCCGGGGACAACCAACACATCAGCTATCGGGAATTACACCAAGCCGTGTGCCGCATGGCCAACACATTGAAAAAACTGGGTGCCAAAAAAGGTGATCGAATCACGCTTTACATGCCCATGATTCCAGAGGCCGCCTATGCCATGCTGGCCTGTGCCCGAATCGGCGCCGTTCATTCAGTGGTATTTGGTGGTTTTTCCCCAGATGCACTGGCAGGTCGAATCACCGACTGTAAATCTCAGCTGGTCATCACAGCCGATCGTGCCGTACGCGGTGGCAAAACCATCTCTTTGAAGGCCAACGTTGACCAAGCCGTCGCCAAGGTCAATGACCATGATTTGCAAGTGCTGGTCATCAAAACCTCAGACCATGAAGTCAACTGGCATGAACATGACCACTGGTACCACGAAATCAATGCCCATGTCAGCGATGACTGTCCTTGCGAACCCATGAGCGCAGAGGATCCGCTGTTCATTTTGTACACGTCCGGTTCCACAGGAAAACCGAAAGGGGTTTTGCACACCACAGGTGGTTACTTACTCTATGCCAGCATCACCCACCAATACGTCTTTGATTACCAGCCCGGAGATGTTTATTGGTGTACTGCCGATGTGGGTTGGATTACGGGCCACAGTTATGTGGTCTATGGCCCGCTGGCCAATGGCGCCATCACCCTGATGTTTGAAGGGGTGCCCAATCATCCCAATGAAAGCCGTTTTTGGCAAATCTGCGACCAACACCAAGTCAACATCTGTTACACCGCGCCCACCGCCATCAGGGCCTTGATGAAAGCGGGTGACGACCCCGTCAAAGCCACCGATCGGTCCTCTTTGCGGATTCTGGGTACCGTTGGAGAGCCAATCAATCCAGAAGCCTGGCGCTGGTACCATGAGGTGGTTGGCGATGGCCGTTGTCCAATCGTTGATACGTGGTGGCAAACCGAAACCGGTGGCATCATGATCACCCCTTTGCCAGGTGCCACAGACCTGAAGCCCGGATCGGCCACGCG
>JAUHZH010000433.1 GCA_030426065.1 Gammaproteobacteria bacterium | reverse complement strand
CCGCTTCTTCAATCGCACGTTTGATCGATTGAACCGTGGATTCAATGTCCACCACGACGCCACGTTTCAGTCCACGAGAAGGTGAAGAGCCGATGCCCACCACTTCAACCGAACCATCAATGTGTCGCTCACCGACAATGGCCACCACTTTGGATGTACCGATGTCCAATCCGACCTGTAAACTGGTTTCGTTTCTTTTAGCCATTACCCCATTTCTCCATCCATAACGGCTTGTTCCTCTGTGGCCAATTGCGTCCGCAAGACCACGACATACCCATTGCTGTACCGCAAATCCACCTTCTCTGGCAGCTTTTCAGAGCCTGCCAGCAAGGCGTCCCATGTTTCAGCCAATCGCACAATCCGTGCTTCATGCTGGTCTGTACCCAGCACCAATTCCAATCCGTTGCGCAACACCAATTGCCATGCGCCCCTTTCATTGACTTGTGCTTTGGCAATTTCATAGCCAACCGGTTTCAACAACTGGTTGTAACTGACAAAATCTTCCCAAATGTCTTTGGCTTGCTCATCTTCGCCATATAAACGCGGTAACTCACTGCCAAGTTCACCTTGATCAACGAAGAAAATTTCTCCGGCACGGCTGAGCAAGGCCTCGTCGTTCCAAACCGCCACAGCCACATGTTCTTTCACTTTGATCTGCAAGGTGTCGGGCCAATGCTTGACCACATGTGCAGACTCAACCCATGACATGTTTTCTATGTGGTCTTTTATCTGACTGGCTTCCAGTCTGAAAAATGACCGTTCAGGTGTTTTGGCAATGACACGGCGCAACTGTTCCGCTGTGATGCGCTCAAAACTGGCGGCGACGTTGACTTGGGTGATTTTCCAACGATCGGATTCAATCAAGCCACCCATCATGGCAACCACCAAAAGCAGCAACAACAAGCCACCAATCAAAGACAATTGCATCAACTTAGTCATCACCACCTCCCATGAATGCGGTGCCCAGAATCTTGTCCACCAGCACTTCAAAGGACCAACCATGCACTGCCGCCGCTTTTGGTAGCAATGAAGTTTTGGTCATGCCTGGCGTGGTGTTGGCTTCCAAAAACCAGCGCCTGCCTTGGTCATCGACGATGAAGTCGACACGGCCCCAACCCGAAAGGCTCAAGGCATTGAAGACTTTGATGGCGTCTTCTTTCAATCCATCCTGCCACGCTGCCTCGAACGGTGGCGGGCACAGGTATTGTGTTTGCTGGCTTTGGTACTTGGCTTGGTAATCGTACAACTCACCTTCTGGAACGATGGCCACCACGGGCATCACCACACCGTCCACAATGCCCACAGTGCATTCTGTGCCATCAATGTAATCTTCAACCAACACCATGTCAGCCACCGACAAAGCCGCAACAACGGCTTGTTTTAACTGTTCCGAATCATTGGCTTTGTACAACCCAACCGACGACCCTTCTCCAGCAGGTTTCACGATCCATGGTCCTTCTGATTGCACAGCCAAATCATCCACATGACGAACGCATTGGGCCTGAGGTGTCAAAACGCCCGCATCAGCGACCAAGACCTTGGCTTTGTCCTTGTACCAACTCAAAGCACCTGCCAAATGATCACACCCTGTGTAACGGTACCCTTCTCGGTTCAACCATGCGGCCAACTGTCCATCTTCACCGTCGGCACCGTGTAATATATTGAAAACCACATCAACAGGCTGATCGAGCTGTTTCAAAGCTTCGGTGTCGTTCACGGTGGTGACTTGGTGGCCGTGAGACAACAACGCCTCTTTGACCGCTTCACCTGATCGCAAAGACACTTCCCTTTCGGCCGAATGGCCACCCATCATCAATGCAACATGCATGTTGTTATTCATCAGACACTCCTTTGTTCTGGATGATTTGTTGAATCACCGCTCCGATGTTACCGGCACCCACCATCAACACCACATCGCCTTCTTTAACAATCCCTGCCATGGCATTGGGCAATTGCGTCACTTGGTTGACAAAGACAGGATCCA
>JAUHZH010000432.1 GCA_030426065.1 Gammaproteobacteria bacterium | reverse complement strand
CCAAGCTCAGGGCATGGTTGATTTGATCTTTGATGGCTTGCTGATGGCCACTGGTTTCGTTTGTTGCCATTACTTGCGCAGATGCGATGAGCATCATCAGCAACGCCATCATTCCAGTCATTGCCAATCTGGTTGAATTTCTGAACAAGGTCAGTCGCATGTGCCTTCAAGGTGTAGAAAGAAAGGGTCATTGTACAGAGTCTTGGCCTCAGCTGTCATCACTGTTTTGGCTATTTAAAATCGCTGAAAAGTGGTGTTACGAATGTGGTTTCATACCAAGAGAAAGTGCTTACATCAGTTTGATGTGGGCTGAAATGTTATTGGACAAAACTTTTGGGACCTCGTGTTCAATCGCCAGTTGATTCCACATCGACAAAGCGGTGGCGGTTTCTTCGATGATTTGGTGGTGAAGTGTCAGGTCCTTGTCTTTGAACACTTGCCTGGCAACTGCCAAAAGATCTTCTTTGTTGTGGTCTTTGCGTTTGCCGTTTGCGCTCATCCAATGCTGACTGACCCAAGGGTTGCCGGGAGCATAACAATAGGCCACATCATAGGCCGGTGCCAAACGCCATGTGTCATCTTTTAAAATGAATGAGAAGTTTTTAGAATGATCGTCGTTGTTCATGGCCATGATGTTAAAACACATCCGACGGTATATTTGTATGGCATCTTCTTTGGGCAGTTTCAACTCCCTGGCCACTTGAAAGAGCTCTTCGTATGAAAATGAGCCCGGGGTCTGATAATCGACATGGGCCATGGCGGTCAAGGTCTGGATGTGGATTTTGCTGTTGCCTTCTCGGTCGAATCGCTGGGTTAAAAAATGGCGCCGTTCCCCATCAGGCAGTAAATGGCATGGCATCATGTCAATGCCGCATTGCTTCGCCATCAGGTAATACACGTACTCGCAGACACCATAGCCTTGTGGGTCGCCAAATGTTTGTTCATCCAGGCTGGTCTCTACCACCCCGTCGAACTTCATTAAATGGTGTTGAAACCCCTTGGGTAAGTCCACTTGGCCACTGACGGCTTGAGAAAAGTCCTGATTGAATCCCAGTACCGCTTTGGGCCTTGCGCCGCCGGCACTGGTGCCCACGGCAATCAAAGGCTTGAGTGAATCAGGGTCATCACCCACACTGACGTTCACTTGGTTTCTGGCATGGACCACCTCTTGAGCCAATGCGGTCAATTCATCGATTTCTATTTGTTGCTTTTGGGTCAGTGTGTTGGATTCCATTTGTGGAAAGTATTCCAAAGCACCCATGCCCCTGGTGCCCGTGTATTGCAAGCGTTCAATGGGTGTGATCACGTCCTTGCGTCCCATTTGAATCATCCATTGGTTCAAAACAGAATTACCAAAACGGTCTGGTAATGAGTCGGCCACCATGCCCGGTAAGCCAAAAAATGTTTTCGGGTTCAAGTCTCTGAAAGCATAAATTTCATTGGCTTTTACCGGCATGGTCAAAGGTGCCAGCTCGACCCCTTGTTCGACGAATTCAGGGGTGTACTCAAGGAAGCCAAAATGTCGCTCATCGTCATACCCCAATGAGGCCACATGCGAACCTTGGTAATTGATTTTGCAATACTTGATCACCAGTCCACCTCAGTTTCAGGAGATTGGCTTTTGGTTTTTCTGGCGCGTACGCGGGTGGTGTTTTGTTGTGTTGACTGTACAGGAGAGGGGAGTTGTTCTGGTACCCATTGCTCTATGGTGTGGCCCAAGCCGAGGGCGTCCAATACCATGACAAAGGTTTTGAGGTTGCATTCGCCTTTTTCTGCGCCTTTGATGGCGTTCAGTGACAAGCCCGTCATTGTGGCCAACTCTTTCTGTGTCAGGTTCTGGTTGAGTCGCCTTGTTTTCACTCGGGCTGCCAAAATGTCAAGCCAAGTAGAGATTCGTTTGTTCATGCTTGTGATTCTATCAGGTTTTTCACAAAAGCTCAATTATGGTTCATAAAATGAATATTGATGTTTTAACAGTCTAAATAAA
>JAUHZH010000046.1 GCA_030426065.1 Gammaproteobacteria bacterium | reverse complement strand
AATCCGCATGGTTGGTTGGCGCGAACGCAAGCAATTGCACGGTGCCTGAGTCGGCGAAAGTGATGGGGTGTTTGCGCTGTAAATAAACGCGCCCGCTCCGGCTGTCTTTGCCGCCTGTGATATTTGAACGGCTTTCAATGGTCACTTGTCTTTTAGCCGCATCATACGACATGCCAGATAAGTTACCTGTGCTGCCTCCAACCCACGGTGAGCTGAGGAAGGCAAAACCACCGCCGGCACGTTCGATGGCAGTGAAACTGCCAAACGCTTGGGTGTTGTCATTGACTTGTTTGACCATTTTTTTGGCCTTCATGTCCAAAAGGCCGAGCGTGATTCTGTCGGGCTTATGTGGCAGCTTGTTTTCAATGATGAGGTTTCTTGGCTGCTCCAGTGGCAAGTCATAGTAATGCACTTTCCAATGCTGGCTTTTGTGCACCACATCATACACAGCATCGTTTTGACTGCTGGTCCACCAATCGGCATGGGTCTGCTTGTGCGGAAAGATCAAATCTTCCCTGACCACATTTTGACTTGTGTGAACGGGTGGGTGGCTTTGGCCAGAGATGGTCAAAACACCATCCCATGCATCACCCATGGAGATCACCCGACCGCGCACCCCTGCCTTTCCCAATTGCATGGCCATGAAAGCATCTACGCGGGTGAATATTTCTGATGCCCTGTGTGCAAGAAAATTGGCTTGGGCACTTGAGTAGGTGCTGCGATCGAGCACCACTTGGTCTATGCCCGCACTGTACAGGTACAGTTGCTTTTGGATATGAGATTGAAATAAGTTGTGGTACGCTTCCGCTGTATGAGGTAAACGGTTTTTCAGTTCGCATTGCTGGTTAATCTGACAATGTTGTTCGATGATTTTGGCTGCCCACACGTACATGGAATAACCTTTGGTCTGCTGCGCAATCAAGTCGGAAATCACCGATTCACTGTAATCCATCAACAAACTGAAATCAGCATTTCCCAAGGCTTCTTTGGGTGTACCGTTATTTTTAAACTGTTCATTCAATTCATCCATGTAACTTTTGATCCAACCGTCTCTGTTTTTGATCACGTTTCGTGTCAGGCTCTGGTGGACATCGCTGAGTTGCACATGGACTTTGGACTCAAAAATGATGTCCTGAGCAAACATCAACAAGCCATCCTGGTTGAATATTTTCTCTCCATTGAATAAGGGTTCAAACTGATCATCCCACAATCCATTGATGCTGGTCAGTGATGTCGAAATGATGATTTCATTAGCCAAAACATTCAGCTTCCCCAACACCTTTTCGCCCTGCTTCAGCAAAACCGCCTGATTGCGTTTCAAGTCCAATAACTCAGATTCAATGCGATCAACGGCCTGACTCAGCGACTGGAGTTTGTCGGTGATGTTTTTTTTCCACTCTGCTTCGGTTTCACCGGAAAAACCGCCCATGGCACCGCACAACAGATTGTGCGCCTTCTGACCGATGTCATCACCACTTGAGTTGCCATGACATTCATCTTTATACAAAGCGCCGACGAGTTTTTTAACGGCAAAAGTCGCTATCGAAATGCCAGCAGATTTCACAGCACTTTCTAAAGGGTCTTCTTCTGCTCTGGCTTGGAAACAGTGTGCAACAATTATCAATGTTGCCAACAACAAATAATTAAATGACTTCATAAACCCCTCTTGATGTTTTGTTTACTGGTTGTGTCTTGGTTTGGTATCAAACCTCACACCAACATCAGCGAAAATTTCACAGTCAACCGTCAAGAAATGATGGTTTTTTTAAAAATACTTTGATTTTGTTGCTTATAGGAGAACCACCAAAGTTTGAATGTGGGTGTGATTAACAAGGGTTCAGCTGCACATCCATTCATGATAGGATGTGTTGAATCGTTATGAAACCCAGTCAACTGAATGGAACCCAACAGCGAACAAGACAATCTTGGCGATGCAAACTTGAGAATAGAAGAAAGCGTCTACCAGCAGCTCAGAATCCTGGCACATAATTTAATGAAAAAGGAGCGCTCGGGTCATACCATTTCGCCCACTGACCTAGTCCATGATGCTTACCTCAAAATGTCCAACTACGATTTGGGGTTTACTGATGAAAAGCACCATTTCAGGACCCTGGCCAGGCAAATGCGGCGCTTGTTGGTAGACTATGCCAGACACAAAAACAGTCAGAAACAGCAAGGGGCACTGAACCAGGTAACCTTGACTGACTCGCTGGGTCTCATGCAGTCTCAAGAACCTGATTTCATTCACATCAGTGAGGCCATTGATGCACTCAAAGCCATCGACGAACGCAGCGCACAAGTGGTTGAATGGGTTTATTTCACTGGCTTGGACCAGCAAAAAGTCGCAGAATTATTGGCTGTCTCGCTCAGCACCGTGCAACGTGATTTGCAATTTGGACGTGCCTTTGTCAGTGACCACGTGACACATGCCCATCAGAACCAACAATCGTGAAGTGTAAATTTTAAGCTGCCTGAACCGGATCCAGTCATGAGTGATTTTGGGAAAAATCTGAAAACTTTATTCAACCAATGCATGGACCTACCAGTACATGAGCGGCTGGCCTGGGTTGAACAATCAGGCTTTGAACAAGTGGTCAAAGACAAGGTCATCAGCATGTTAAAAAACCAAACCATTGATTATGGACTGACCGCTGCCATGATCAATGAAGTGACTGATGACCTGGGTGTCACTCCCCTGAAAGCAGAAGATGTATTGCATGATTACCAACTGATTAAACAATTGGGCCGTGGTGGACAAGGCGAAGTGTGGCTTGCACAAAGACAAGGCGAGGGCTATGACCACAAAGTGGCCATCAAAATCATCAAACCCATACACAGCCGACAAGAATTGCTGCGGTTTCAGGCCGAGCGAGGCATTTTGGCCAGCCTCAAACACACCAACATTGCCCAATTCATCGATGGTGGCAGCTTATCTGATGGCAGGTTATTCATGGTGCTGGAGTGGATCGATGGTGTCACTTTGACTGAACACATCAAGGCCCATCAACCAAGCCTCAGAGACATACTTAAACTGTGTTCATCAGTTGCTGATGCGGTGCAGTTTGCCCATCAAAATGGCGTCATTCACCGTGACATCAAACCCTCAAATGTTTTAGTCAATAAACAAGGCATGGTTAAGCTACTCGATTTTGGCGTGGCCAAACAAGACCAAATTGACATCACCGAAACTGTTAAAGACCAAATGCTGACCAAGGCTTATGCCAGCCCTGAACAACTCAAGGGCGAGCCGGTATCCACAGCCACTGATGTGTATGGGCTGGGTTTGTTGTTGTATGAAGTGGTGACGGGCACGCCAGCCCAACAGCAACACAGCGGTTCATTGGCCGAACTGGTTTCAGAAGTGACCGAAAAACCACCGATCAAGCCCAGTTTGGCCAACCCAGTTCAGGGTATCAAAATCAATCAGGATTTAGATAACCTCATTCTTAAAACGCTAAAAAAATCCCCTATAGAACGCTACCAAACCGTTGCTGAACTGAATACAGACATCAACAATTACCTCAACAGCCAACCTGTGATGGCAACCAGTGACACCACCAGTTACCGCCTCAAAAAGTTGATTCAACGGAACCCAGTCAGCAGCGTGTTTGCTCTGCTGCTATTGTCTGTGTTGGTGATATTGATGGTCATGAGTTGGAAGCACCAGCAAGCCATGAAAGTCCAAGTCAGAGCTGCTCAACTGGCCCAACAAAAGGCTGAACAACAAAGCCTTCTGGCTGAAAAAACCAAAGACTTTTTGCTGTCTATTTTAAAATCAGCATCACCATTGGGCAGTCAAGGCAACAGCCCGACATTGGATGACGTGTTGGCCACTGGCGAAATCCAATTGACCCATGGACTGAACGATCAGCCACAGTTGAAGATCAATTTACTACACACCCTTGCCAGCATTCACGTCAACCTCGGCAATTACCCCAAAGGCTTGCACTATTACCAGCAAAGCATCGATCTGGCTAAAAATCACCACCTGCTTGACGATCAACTGACTGGCATGGGTCAAATGGCCATCAACCAAATGTGGTCCGGTGAACCCAATGCAGCGGAGGAGGTCATGACTGCAGCACAGCAACTGGCCAATCATCACCCTTTCAAACCTGATGTCATGGCCTGGCATTGGGCCCGATTAGCCACCTGGCAACAAGAATCAGATCAATTCGATGCAGCCAGAACCACCATTAACCAAGCGTTTGATTTGATTGAACAAAAACAAGTTGAAGACCCACTGCTGATGGGACGACTTTATAATGAGCGGGCGGCTTCCTATCGCTTCGACGACAACCAAAAAGGCCTGGATGCCATCAATCAAGCCATCAACTATGCGCACCTGGCACACGGAAAAAACCACCCCATTATCCAAGAAAGGCTTGTTTCGAAAGCCGTTAAACTGATGCGCCTAAAACGCTACAAAGAAGCCGAAGCCACATTACAGGCAAGCCTCAAAATGGCACAAAAACTGTATCAGGAAAACAACCCAAAAATGGGCAACCTGTTTGCCGAACTGGGTACGTTTTATCATGATCAAGGATTGTTTTCGAAAGCCCTTGATGCTTACTCAAAAACCTTGAGCATCACTGAACACAGCCTGGGCAAACAGTCTGTGACTTTTGCCATCACTGCCAACAACTTGGCTTATTTGCATGAAGACATGGGCCATTTGGATGAAGCTGAACAGCTGTTTCGTGAGTCTTTAATGATTCGAACTGAAATCATGGCCCATCAACCCATGAGGTTGGCCAGCGTTCAGGCCAATTTGGCCCGGGTGTTGGTGAAGCTGAATCGTTTTGATGAAGCCCAAGAACTTCTGGATCGAGTCATGCTAGTTTATCAGCATTCAACAAGAAGTAACTTGTATAACGAAGTCACACTCACCGCCATGGCGCTTTCACAAAACTGCCTGGCAGGCAAAGAAGCCTATGAATCGTTGCGGCCTCAATTAGATCAAGAGGATGTCAACAGTTGGCGTTTGATGCACAGCCAAGCCTGGCTTGGGCAAAAACTTCATGCTTGCGGCTACCATGAGCTGGCCAACACCGCCATCAATCAAGCCATCAATCAATCAAAACGCATATATCAAGATGGTTCAGAAGGCCAGTTGATGATGGCAGAACAGGGAAATTTCGAAAAAAAATAGCCCACTGATGACCTGTTGGCAGAAAAAACTCGCTACTTACCATAAGTCAAAGCGAACATGCCATGAAAGCCATCATCAAAAAAGCCCTTACATTGACACTGCTGTTCAGCGGTGGCGCCTTCGCCACAGAAACTGACACAAACACCAACGGCCAGCCAAGTCAATTCCAAATCTTGCGTTCTGCGCACGCCTCTGGCGGCACCTTGCAAGGCGCTTCATTCACCCTAGCAGCCAGCATCGGCCTACACAGCAACCAAACATCCTCAGGTGGTAACTGGCAGCTCATCGCTGGATTGATTACCCCGCAAAGGAGCTGGCCAAGCGATTTGATTTACACCGCCACATTTGAAATTGAAACCCCAATCAAAACCGCAGGAGCTTACCATGAATAAACTTATCATCACCCTCACTCTATTGATTGCCGTCAGTTTGACTACAACCGCCCAAGTCAACACAGCCATCAGCTTCCAGGGCGAACTGTCCACAGCCAACGTTACAGCCGATGGCCCACACAATTTCAGTTTCGCGCTGTTTGATGCGGCAGAAAATGGTTTGCAAATCGGTAACACTCTGTTCATCGACAATGTGGCGGTTAACCAAGGTATTTTTACCGTTGAACTGGACTTTGGACCCGGCGCTTTTGCCGGCGATCAACTGTGGCTCGAAGTGGCCGTACAAATCAGCAACAGTGCAGATCCGCTCGAATTGTTGACACCGAGGCAAGCCATTCAGGCCGCACCTTATGCTTTACACGCAGAAATGGTCGCAATCGATGCAGTAAGTGGTGCTGAAATCGCCAATGGCAGCATTTCAGGCGACGACATCGCACTGAACAGCATTCAGTCGATACACATTCAAGGCGGTTCGGGTTCCAACTTGAATGCAGACCTGCTCGATGGCATGGACAGTCAGGATTTTGCCCAACAAGCCGTGATCGACAACCTCAACAACACCATCACCGCACTGCAACAACAGTTAAACACACTCAACGACCGTGTGGTCAACGGCCCCCGAATCCTTGGCCGCAGCTACCAAACCAGTAACGGTAAATTCAATTATAATGGTGACTCAGGCAGCCAAGCCGCCAATGCCATGTGCCAAGACTCTTTCCCCAGCCACTCCGGGGCACACATGTGCACCAGCCACGAAGTCAGCAGGGCATTGGCCAGTAAACGCTTTCCCAACGACACTAATAACATCAATAACGTGGAATTATGGACCGATGACTTTACCTTCAATAATTACTCTGGATCTGGATTTGATGAAAACAACTCCGTTCATAGTAATTGTTATGGTTTATTGGAAAACGCAGGTGATGTCGCCAGAGGTACCACCATGCTCCTGCGCTTCGATCAGGCCTCACCCGGTAACGGTGGTGGCTTGCCTGGTGATTTTGCTCACCTCAGACGCAATGTTGGCTGTGGCTACAGCTACCCCGTGTTGTGCTGCCAGTGATTATTGCAATCTTTCAAGCATGATCAAAAGACCAGCCAATGAGGCTTTTAAAACAAAACTATTGATCAGAGGCGGGGCTCTCCATTCAGCTCCAAATCATTCAAGATCACTTCACCGGCTTCGATTCGCAGGTCCATGTCATATTCATAAACAAAACCACGGATGGTTTTCCTTAATTGGATTGCAGACACATCGCCTGACCCCCTGGTGTTGACTTGGTCACCAACAAAACGTGTTTGTATGCTCAAAAAATTAGGTACGTGACCGCGGATGTGTGTGCCACCCAGTTTAAAACTTTTGCTCCACTTCTTTCTTCTGTCAAAAGTGGCCTGAACACCATACACTTCGTCCAACTTTGCCTTGAATTGTTGGGCACTTTGCAGTTGCTCTGTTGACAACACTTTTTCTAATTTGGCTTTCAGACGTGTCACTTTGGGATAGAACTCAAACTGCTTGCTTTTGATGAATGACAGCCAAGCATGGCCTTTGACATAGTCATTGGACTGCATGTAAAGCAGCGCGGTGTAATAGAATCCATAGGTGTTGCCATAGGAAGCCACCCTTTGGAAATTCTTCCTCGCTGCCACTTTCAATCCATCCATTTCGGCTTCCGCTGCCAGATGAAAATAGTATTCGTCTGGTTTAATGACACGGCCATCTTCATTGAAATGCAAACCGTAACGACCATATACAAAATCGGGGTTGCTGTTGGTGGTGGCGTGTGTTGCGTCAACAGCCAAGGTCAAAAACACAATCAATACGTACTTCATCTTTACTCTCCTGTTTGAAATAGTAGGAGATATTATTTGTGCTTTTAACTGAACAGATGATGAACGTATTTTGTGAAACAGACCTCAATTTTTCAACATCGGTTTCAGGAATTGAGCGGTGTGGCTTTTTTTGTTTTTTACCAAATCCTCTGGTGTGCCCGTGGCAATGATTTCACCGCCTCCGTGTCCACCTTCTGGTCCCAAATCAACAATCCAGTCGGCTGTTTTGATGACATCCAAATTGTGTTCAATGACAATGATGGTGTTGCCGTTGTCTCGCAAACGGTGCAAAACTTTCAACAATTGTTTGATGTCAGCGAAATGCAATCCGGTGGTGGGCTCATCCAAAATGTATACCGTTTGCCCGGTGTCGCGTTTTGACAATTCTTTGGCCAGTTTGACACGCTGCGCTTCGCCACCAGACAATGTGGTGGCGTTTTGTCCCAAGGTGATGTAACTCAAACCCACATCCATCAATGTCTGCAGTTTGTTGTGTATGGTTGGGATGGCAGCAAAAAACTCGACTGCATCTTCCACTGTCATGTCCAGCACCTCGTAAATGTTCTTCCCTTTGTATCGGATGTCCAAGGTTTCGCGGTTGTATCGTTTGCCTTTACAGGTGTCGCAAGTGACATACACATCCGGCAAGAAATGCATTTCCACCTTGATCACACCATCACCTTGACAGGCTTCACAACGACCGCCTTTGACGTTGAAACTGAATCGACCCGGTTTATAACCTCTGGCACGCGATTCCGGTGTGCCAGCAAACAAGTCTCGGATCGGGCCAAACAGTTGGGTGTATGTGGCGGGGTTGGATCGAGGGGTGCGGCCAATCGGTTTTTGATCAATGTCCACCACTTTGTCAAACAGCTCAATGTGTTCAAAAGATTCATGGACCTGGGCTTGTTGCGAAGCACGGTTCAACTCATTGGCCAACACCTTATAGAGGGTTTCGTTGATCAAAGTTGACTTGCCTGAACCAGAAACACCGGTGACACAAGTGAACAGGCCAGCTGGAATTTCTAAATTGACATTTTTCAAGTTGTTACCGCGGGCACCGTTCAGTTTGAACAATTTTTTCTTGTCAACTGGATGTCGTTTTTGAGGCACTTCAATCATTTGTTTGCCGGTCAAAAACTGTCCTGTGATGGAAGCTTCGTTGGCACAGATTTCTTCCGGTGTGCCCTGAGCCACAATGTTTCCACCGTGCACGCCCGCACCAGGACCGATGTCAATGACGTGATCTGCCATCCGCACCGCGTCTTCGTCATGTTCTACCACAATCACCGTGTTGCCCAAATTTTTCAAATTGACCAGGGTTTTCAATAATTTTTCATTGTCCCTTTGGTGCAATCCAATGGAGGGTTCATCCAACACATACATCACTCCCACCAAGCCAGCGCCGATTTGGCTGGCCAATCGAATCCGTTGCGCTTCTCCGCCTGACAAGGAGTCGGCTTTTCGGTCTAACGTCAGGTAATTCAAACCCACATTGACCAAAAAGCTCAAACGTTCAGCGATTTCCTTGATGATTTTTTCCGCAATTTGGGCTTTGTTGCCTTTCAGCTTGATGTCTTGAAAATGTTGCAAAGCAGCAGCGATTGACATGGCATTGATCCTTGGCAATGGCACATCGTTAATGAATACGTGGCGCGCGGCACGGTTCAAACGCTGACCTTCACATGAGGGGCACGGTTTTTTGCTGATGTATTTGTTCAGCTCCTCCCGAACCATGGAAGACTCGGTCTCCTTGTAACGCCGCTTCATGTTGTTGGCGATGCCTTCAAAAGTGTGGTTGCGGTTGTACTGACCTTTGTCGCTGTAATAAGTGAACGGTATTTTTTTGTCACCGCTGCCGAAAAAGATCACGTCTTTGATGTCATCGGCCAGTTCATCCAATGGCGTCTCCACATTAAAATCATAGGCCGCAGCGACCGCTTGGATCATTTGGAAATAATAGCCATTGCGTTTGTCCCAACCACGCACGGCCCCATTGAATAAGGACAAGGACCAATCACTGACGATGCGGTCTGGGTCAAAAAATTGACTGATGCCCAAGCCATCACACTCAGCACAAGCACCATTGGGTGAATTGAAAGAAAACAGCCGTGGCTCCAGTTCACTCAATGAATAATCACAAACCGGACAGGAAAACAGCGAGCTGAACAACAAATCCACTGGCTCTTCATCATCAAAAGACACCACTTTGGCCAAACCATCGGCCCAAGTCAAAGCCGTTTCAAAAGATTCTGCCAAACGTTGATGAATCCCCTCTTTGACTTTAAAGCGATCAACCACGGCTTCAATGTCATGTTTTTGCTTGGGGTTCAAAGACGGCAGATCATCAATGCTGTAAACCGTTCCATCAATGCGGACCCGAACAAATCCGCTGCCTTTGAGTTGTTCCATCAGCTGGAGGTGTTCGCCTTTGC